>JALYMX010000055.1 GCA_030773495.1 Actinomycetota bacterium
CATCGCTGGCCAGGATGACCTCGTAGCCCTCCATCTCGAAGTTGACCTTGAGCAGCTTCTGGATGACGGGGTCGTCGTCCACCACCAGGACCCGGGACGCCACGGACCAAGCTTAGGTGGTGGGGCGGCGCCGGCCCCGCCTCATCGCCTCCGCGGCCTCTAGGATTGGCGGGTTGCCCTCGTAGCTCAGCGGATAGAGCATCGGCCTCCGGAGCCGGGTGCGCAGGTTCGAGTCCTGCCGAGGGCGCCGAGGCACCGCGGGAACGAAGGAGCCTGCGGCGCCGATCGCCGCCGGCTCCGAGGCCCGGGCGTCGCTACTCGGACGGGCAGTGCTTGATGAACGCGTCGAGCAGGTACCCGAAGTGCTCCGGCGTCTTGCCCTTCCCGTTCGACAGCGTCCCTCCGGCGAGGAGCGCCGGGCCCATGAAGAGGCTCGTTCCCGACGCCTCGGCCTGGGTGAGGATGGGCTCGACGGCGCCGGTGCCAGGGCACTCGGGCTCGATGAACGGCAGGAACTCCCTCCATTCAGCGGCGGTGAGCCAGGCCTTGGACGCGCCGGCGTGGGCCGCCGCCGTCTCGCTGAAGTTGGTCTTGAAGCAGAAGTGGGCGAGCGCCGGGGCGGCGCTGGTGAGCACCACCGCTCCCGTGACAGCAACCCCCGCGACCACGCGCCTCACTCGCTGATTTCTCATCATGGAACCCCCCGGTCGAGTGCGCCACCGCCGTGGCGACGGGCACCATGTAGGCACAGGTCACGCTCTTTTGCAAGGCCCGCCTTGGCCTGCCCGGCGCAACCTCCCGGTGTTTCTTCGCCTCCGCTCGCCGCTTGAAACACTTGGCGGTGGGTTCACCCTTAGGGCCTGCCGAAGAACTACTTGCGCGGCCGCAGGCCGAAGCTGGCCCTGCGACAAGCCCAAACGCGGTCGCGGCCGCGCAAGTAGTTCTAAGGCAGTCCCTAAGCCAGGAGCTCGCCGATGCGGGCGAAGAACCGCGATCGGGGCAGCACCTCGCCGCAGCCGGCGGCCTGGGCCGCGGCGAGGAGCTCCCGGTCCACGTGGCTGGCGAAGCCGATGGTGCGCACCTCGCCGAGCCCGGCCAGCGCGGCCAGCACGCCGGGGCGGGAGAGATCGACCACCACGACGTCGGCGCCCACCCCGCCCAGCTCGTCCGGCGAGCGGACGAAGGTGACGTCGGCGCCGGCGGCGGCAACCCGGGACCGGTCCATGAGGTCCGGGACGAAGGCGGCGACGCGCCTCACCCTTGCCCTCCTCGGCCGCCTCCGTGCCGGCGGGTGACCACCCACGCCTTCGCGGCGCCCCACGCCAGCCCGGGCTCGTGCAGCAACGGGTCGATGTCGGCGAACGAGGCAGGGGTGAGGTCGTAGGGGTCGTCGGGGAAGCGCTCCTCGGCGAACCGGTCCCGCACCACAGGGGGGACGCCGGCGGCCACGAGCACGCCCGTCGGGTAGCGCACGGCTTGGCGGAGCAGGGCAAGGGGCGTGGTGGGCTGCTCGTCGACGTCGGCCTCGAGGAGGGTGCGGACCTTTCCGCCCACCTCGGCGGCGGCTCGACGGCCGGCGGCGCGGGCCTCGTCCATCACGCCGGGGTCTGCCGCGCCGTGGTACGCGACCAGCAGCCGCTCGACGCTGCGCTCCACCCATCGAGGAAGGGCCTCCTCGGCCGCCCGGGCCAGGGCCTGCGCCTGCTCCTCCACCTCCAGCCCCTACCGGCGCAGCGGGGCCGGCAGCTCGTCGACCTGGCAGGTGAGGCGGACGCGGTCGTCAAGGATCTCGACGGCGGTGGCGGCGCACGGCACCAGCGGGATGCGCTCGAGGGGGACGTTGAGCGCCGGCAGCCCGGCCACCCGCAGCACGAGCGACCCGTCGTCGCTCACCTCGGGCCGGGCCGCCACGCCGACACCGCGTACCTGGGCGCGCACCTGGCCGCCGGTCACGGTGATGGGGACGTCCAGCGCCTCGCTGAGCGAGCTGGCGTCGACCTCGACGGACACGGTGCCCTCTTCGATGTCCTCGACCCGCACGTCGCCCGAGAGCAGCCTGCCCCGGTCGAGCGACACCCCGCGGGCGTCGACGGCGACGGCGGCCAGACGGAGCGGCCCAGCCACGGCGCGCTCCACCCGGACCTCCACCCGGGGCACGGCCCCGGAGACGAGCAGCCGGCCGAGGAACGGGAACGAGGTGATGCTGGCCTCGGCGTCGGCGGCGTCGACCGCCGCCTCCCGTGCCCTGTCGGCCAGCTTCCCCTCGGCGAACAGGCGGGCGCCCTGGTCGAGGGCCAACGCCAGCCCGACCACGACGACGAGGAAGACGAGCTTGCGCACCCTCAGCTCTCGACCACGTCGCCCAGGCGGTCCACCTGCACGCCGAGCTCTCGCAACCAGGCGATGCCCCGCTCGACGGCGGCTCGGTCACCGCCCAGCTCGCACACGATCCACCCGACGGACTCCTCGACGTTCGCCCGGCGGATGTTGGGCATGACGTCGAACTCCCGGGTGAGCCGGGCGAGGACGGGCTGGGTGATGAGGTGCTCAGGGAAGGTGAGCCGGACGCGGGGCGTGCTCACGGCGCCGCCAGCCGGTCCGCCCCCGCCAGCGCGTCGTTCAGGTTGCCCGAGCGGAAGCCCTCGAGGTCGAGGGTGACGTAGGCGTACCCGGCCGCCCTGACAGCGGCCACCACCGCCTCCCGTCGCTCCACCATCCGCCCCAGGTCGCCCTTCTCCACCTCGACACGAGCGAGGCCCCCGTAGTGGCGGACGCGCACCTGGCGGAACCCCAGGGCCCGCAGCCCCGACTCGGCCCGGGCCACCGAGGACAGCACGCCCAGCGACACGGGCGTGCCGTAGGGCACCCGGGAGGCCAGGCAGGCGGCCGCCGGTTTGTCCCACGTGCGCAGCCCGAGGCGGGACGACCAGGAGCGCACGTCGGACTTGGTGAAGCCGGCGTCGACCAACGGAAAGGCGGCGCCCCGCTCGGCGGCCGCCTGCTGCCCGGGCCGGTGGTCGCCCAGGTCGTCCACGTTCACGCCGAGCACGACGGTCGCCCCCAACTGCCGGGCCAGCGGCCCCACGGCGTCGAGGAGGGCCGCCTTGCACCAGTAGCAGCGCTGCCCGTCGTTGGCTGCGTAGGCGGGGTCGGCCAGCTCCTCGGTGGGCAGCGGCGTCCACCGCAGGCCCCATTCGGCCGCCAGTGCCCGGCAGTCGGCCTCCTCCTCGGGGGCGAGCGACGGCGAGACGGCGGTGACGCAGTGGGCGTCGCCTCCCAGTGTGTCGTTGGCCACCCAGGCGAGGAAGGCCGAGTCCGCCCCGCCGCTGAAGGCGACGACCACCGGGGCCAGCTCGCGCAGGCGCTCCCGCAGGAGGTCGAGCGACCCCGAACGGGGGGAGCTGGGGGCGTCGGGCACCGCGCAATCCTGCCACTGACGGGCGTAAGCTTGCTCACGAAGCGTGTGCGAACAAGGAGGCAAGATGCCCCGAAACGGACGGTGGAGGCTCCTTGGTGTCCTCCTCGCGGCGGCGCTCGTGGTCGGAGCGTGCGGTGAGGACGACGAAGGAGGGACCGCCGGCGGCACCGGCGAGGACGGGGGCGCCGGAAAGCAGGTCACCATCGGCTTCGTGGGAGCCAAGACGGGCGACAACGCCAACCTCGGGCTCAACATCCGCGACGGCGTGAAGCTGGCCGTCGAGGAGGCCAACGCCGAGGGCGGCGACGTGCGAATCAACCTGAAGGAGTTCGACACGGCCGGCGACCCCGCCCAGGCGTCCACGGTCAAGGACCAGTTCATCGGCGACACGAGCATCGTCGGCATCGTGGGCCCGGCGTTCTCGGGCGAGACCAAGGCGCTCATCCCGTCGCTCCAGGACGCCGGCCTGGTGATGATCAGCCCGTCGGCCACCAACAAGGACCTGCCCACGGTGGTGCCGAACGCCACGGTGTTCCACCGGATCATCGCCGACGATGCCCTGCAGGCCGGCGGCGTGGCCCGGTACCTCATCGACGTCGAGAAGCCGGCATCGGTCGCCTACGTGCACGACAACAGCGAGTACGGCAAGCCCCTGGCCGCCGACGTGGAGAAGGCGGCCGCGGCCGGTGGGCTGAGGACGGCGACCGTCGAGACCCTCGACCCGAAGGCGCAGGACTTCTCGGCCACGGTGAACAAGGTGAAGGCGTCCAACGCCGGGGCCGTGTTCTACGGGGGCTACTACGCCGAGGCCGGCCGGCTGAAGAAGCAGCTCACCGACGCCGGCTACAAGGGCATCTTCATCAGCGGCGACGGGTCGCTCGACCCCGGCTTCATCGAGTCGGCCGGCGCCACCGGCGCCGAGGGCGCCCGGTTGAGCTGCCCGTGCAACCTGGCCCTCGAGCAGTCCACCGGGACGCTCAAGGATTTCTACGACAACTACAAGAGCTCGATCGGCAAGGAGCCCGGCCTCTACTCGCCGGAGGGCTACGACGCCGCCAAGCTCCTGATCGAGGGGATCAAGGCCGGCAACGACACCCGGGAGGAGCTCCTGCGCTACGTGGAGGAGGAGGTCGGCACCTACGAGGGCATCTCGAAGACCATCGAGTTCGAGGAGAACGGCAACCTCCGCTCGAAGACGTTCTTCGTGTTCCAGGTGAAGGACGGCGAGATCGCCCCGCTGCGCGAGCTGGAAGCGAACCCCACCTGAGCCACTCGCCCGACGAGCGAAGGAGCGGAGGAGCGGTGACGCCCTCCGCTTCTTCGTAACGGGGGGAACACTCCCATCGACTTCTGCGTCAGTTGCCTGGCCGACCAGTTCGGGCCTCAGACCCTGGACGGGCTCACGCTCGGCGCCATCTACGCGCTGATCGCCCTGGGCTACACCCTCGTCTACGGGGTGCTCCGCCTGATCAACTTCGCCCACTCCGAAATCTTCATGCTCGGGATCTTCGCCAGCCTGTTCACCATGCACGGGCTGGGCATCGAGGCGAGCGACCCGGCCAAGACCGGGGCCGCCCTGGGCCTCACGCTGCTCGTGGTCATGGTCGCGGCCATGGCGGCGTCGGGGCTGGGGGCCCTCGCCATCGAGCGGATCGCCTACCGGCCCCTCCGCCGGCGCAACGCGCCGCGCCTGGCCGCCCTCATCACCGCCGTCGGCATCTCGCTGTTCCTCCAGGAGCTGTTCGCCGTCCGCTACGGGCGCGACCTCCTGGGCTTCCCCCGCGTGCTCGAGAAGCGCCAGCTGCTCGAGGTGGGGGGCGCCAACGTGCGCACCGACAAGGTGCTGGTCATCGTGGCGTCGCTCGTGCTGATGTTCGCCCTCGACCGCTTCGTCGCCCGCTCGCGGTTGGGTCGCGGCATCCGGGCCACCGCCCAGGACGCCGAGACGGCGGCGCTCATGGGCGTCGACATCGACCGGGTGGTCATGCTCACCTTCCTGCTGGGAGGTCTGCTGGCCGGGGCGGCGGGCACGCTGTTCGGCGTGTTCTTCGAGGCGGCGCGGTACAACATCGGCTTCCTGCCCGGCATCAAGGCGTTCACCGCCGCCGTGCTCGGCGGGATCGGCAACATCAGAGGCGCCCTCCTCGGCGGCCTGCTCCTCGGGCTGCTGGAGAACTGGGGCGCCACCGTGCTGGGCGGTGAGTGGAAGGACGTGTTCGCCTTTGCCATGTTGGTGCTCGTGCTGATGTTCCGGCCCACCGGGCTGCTGGGCGAGAGCCTGGGGAGGGCACGGGCATGAGCGCGACGACGGCCACAGCCCGGCTGCGCGACGTGCGGCGCCGCCTGGCGCCCACCGACCAGGTGGCGCGGTGGTGGGCGCGCCAGGCGGTGCCGGTGCGGGCCCTGCTGTGCCTCGCCGCCCTGGCCTTCGCCGTCGCCTACCCGCTCACCTTGTCGTCGTACTGGCAGAGCGTGCTGTTCTTCCCGGTGGGGCTGTACATCGTGCTGGCCCTCGGGCTCAACATCGTGGTCGGCTCCGCCGGCCTGCTCGACCTCGGGTACGTGGCCTTCTACGCCGTGGGCGCCTACACCACGGCGAAGCTCACCACGACATCGGGGCTCACCGCCTGGGAGGCCCTCCCCTTGGCCATCGTGCTCGCCATGGTGGCCGGCGTCGTGCTCGGCGCCCCCACGCTGCGCCTGCGGGGCGACTACCTGGCCATCGTCACCTTCGGCTTCGGCGAGATCGTGCGCATCGTGGCCGAGAACAGCGAGTCGCTGGGCGAGGCGCGAGGCATCACCGGCATCCCTCACCCCTCGGCCGTGCTCGCCACCGAGTTCAAGTTCCAGGCCCTCCCCTACTACTACGTGACCCTCGCCGCCATCGTCCTCACCATCGTGGTGATCGTCCGCCTCAAATGCTCGAGGGTGGGCCGGGCGTGGTCGGCCATCCGCGAGGACGAGGACGCCGCGCAGGCCATGGGCGTCCCCAACTTCACGATGAAGCTGTGGGCGTTCGCCATGGGAGCGGCCATCGGCGGGCTGGGCGGGTGGATCTACGCCAGCAAGGTCAGCTTCATCGCCCCGCAGAACTTCCCCTTCTTCTTCTCGGTGATCATCCTCTCCGCCGTCGTCCTCGGGGGGATGGGCTCGGTGCCCGGCGTGATCGCCGGCGCCTTCCTCATCGCCTTCCTCCCCGAGTACCTCCGCAACGCGGCGGCCGGCGAGACCATCACCCGGTGGCTGAACACGATCACCGGCGGCGACGTCACCGACGTCACCGAGTACCGCGTGATGCTGTTCGGCGCCGTCCTCGTCCTGGTCATGGTGTTCCGACCCCAGGGCCTCCTGCCCAGCCGGCAGCGGGCGGCCGAGCTGGCCGAGGCTGCCCCCGCCGCCGCCCTGGCCACCGGCGGCGTATCCAGTGCCACCGACGACGACGCCGCGCAGTGGCGGGCCCCGGAGCCCGGTGTCGCCACCCTCCCGGAGAAGGGGGAGGAGCAGGGGCCCGACGAGCTCCCGGTACCCGTCGAGGCGGCCGAGATGGTGCTCGAGCTGCGGGGGTTGACGATGGAGTTCGGCGGCGTGGTCGCCCTGCGCGACGTGTCGCTGGCGGTGAACCGCGGCGAGATCCTCGCCATCATCGGCCCGAACGGCGCGGGCAAGACCACGCTGTTCAACTGCGTCACCGGCGTGTTCCGCCCGACAGCGGGCTCCATCCTGCTGAACGGCGGCAACATCGTCGGTACCCGCCCGCACCGCATCACGGTGGCCGGCGTGGCCCGCACCTTCCAGAACATCCGGCTGTTCGCGAACATGACGGCCCTGGAGAACGTGCTGGTCGGCGCCGACGCCCGCCACGCCACGAGTGTCCCGGGAGCCCTCCTCGGCCTGCCCCGCCACCGCCGGGAGGAGCACAGCGGTCGCCAGGAGGCGCAACGGCTCCTCGAGTACGTCGGGATCGGCTCTCGCGCCGGCGACCTGGCCCGCAACCTGCCGTACGGCGATCAGCGCCGGCTGGAGATCGCCCGAGCCATCGCCACCGGGCCGAGCGTGCTGCTCCTCGACGAGCCCGCCGCGGGGATGAACCCCACCGAGAAACGGGCGCTGACGGCGCTGATCCGGCGCGTCCGGGACTCGGGGCTCACGGTGGTGCTCATCGAGCACGACATGGGCCTGGTGATGGGGTTGTGCGACCGCGTCGCCGTGCTCGACTTCGGCGAGAAGATCGCCGAGGGGTCGCCCGCCGAGATCCAGCAGGACCAGCGGGTCATCGAGGCCTACCTCGGAGTGGCCGCCGATGCTTCTTGAGCTCGACGACCTCCACGTGCACTACGGCAAGGTCGAGGCGCTCAAGGGCGTGTCGCTCACCGTCGGCGAGGGCGAGATCGTCACCCTCATCGGCGGCAACGGCGCCGGCAAGACGACCACGCTCAAGACGATCTCGGGGCTGCGCCCGGTGACCAGCGGCACCATCCGCTACAAGGGCGAGGACATCGTCGGCGTCCCCGCCCACCAGCTGGTGCGCATGGGGCTCTCCCAGGCGCCGGAGGGCCGGGGCATCTTCCCCGGGATGACGGTGATGGAGAACCTCGACATGGGCGCCTACGCCCGGCGCGGCCGCTCGGACGAGGATCTCGAGCGCGTCTTCCAGCTGTTCCCCCGCCTGGCTGAGCGGCGCCGGCAGCCGGGGGGCACCCTGTCGGGGGGCGAGCAGCAGATGCTGGCCATCGGGCGGGCGCTGATGGCCCGCCCGCAGCTGCTGCTCCTCGACGAGCCGTCCATGGGGCTAGCGCCCAAGCTGGTGGCCCAGATCTTCGACATCGTCACCGAGATCAACCGCCAGGGCACGACCATCCTGCTCGTCGAGCAGAACGCCGCCCAGGCCCTCCAACGGGCCGACCGGGCCTACGTGCTGGAGACGGGACGAGTGGTGCGCAGCGCCGACGCGGCGGCGCTCCTCGACGACGAGTCGGTGAAGGCCGCCTACCTGGGCGGCGACGTGGGCACCGGCTAGCGACGGGGCGCGAGCCGGCCACGTGCGGCTCCCGAAACTCACGTCGTGCCGTTCAGGCGGCGGGCCGCTTTTCGCCAGCTCACGAGATATTGGGGGGGGAAGATCGGTTTACCGCCCTTTGGTAGCGGTGATGATTCGGGACCGCGGCGGCGATGGAGGTGCGGCTGCACAGTCGTACGCGGTGTCGACAGCACCGCTGACTCGAGGGCGACCAGAGCTTCACGAAGCGGGTTGACTCGGCGCGAGCCGCTGTCGCGTCTCGTCGTTCGTCGCACTGGCAAGAGCGAGAGAGGGAGGTGAACATGGAGAGAAAGCGTGAGTACGAGCGTCCGGCCCTGACCGCGGCTGGCCCGTTCACGAAGACCGGCCTCGGCACGAACAGGGGTCCCGAGCAGACACTTGTCCTGCGATTCAGCCTCTGACACGTCGGTGACCGAGCCAGCGGGGAGGGGCCCGAGCACTCCTCGCCCCGCTGTCCGCAAGGGCCTGGGTGGTGGCGGGGCAGCGTGTTGCCCCGCTGCTACCCGGGCTCGGTCAACCCGGGTCGCACGGTAGAGGAAAGGCTCACCCCGAGATGCTCGAGTTCGCTGCCCCTCCGGACTTGCCCTTCTGGTTCGTCGTCCTTCCCGACGGCGCGTCGGCGGAACCCGTCGCTGCGACGGTGCGCGCCCGGGCCACGCACGAGATCTCGCATCCGTCGGGCCGGCCCTGGCTGCTCGGGTGCTGGAACGACGATGCGCTGGCCGTCGGTCAGGCGGGCGAGGTGAAGATCGTTGTCCTCGGTCAGCACGCAGCTACTTCCGGCCAACTCGAGGCGGCGGCGGCGAGGACCCACTCCGTCGCCGACGTCGACCGGTTGGCCGGGTCGCTCGTCGGCAGCGTTCACCTCATGGCGTCCGTCGGCGGCCGGGTCCGGGCGCAAGGAACCGTCACCGGGCTGCGGCGGGTGTTCCACGCCACGGTGTCGGGCACGCCCGTCGCTGCCGACCGCGCCGATGTGGTAGCCAGCCTGCTCGGTGCCAGCCTCGACGAGCGGCGCCTCGCCGTCCATCTGCTCAGCACGTCCGCTCTGTACCCGCTGGCCGGTGAGCCGGCCTGGGATGGCGTTGGTGTGCTGCCCAGCGACCACTACCTCGTCCTCGACGGCCACGGGCCGTGGCGGTCGGTGAAGTGGTGGAGGCCTCCGGAGCCGGTGGTGCCCATGGCGGAGGGGGCACCGAGGTTGAGAGACGCCTTGGCGGCGGCGGTCGACACCCGCGTCCGCGGGCGCGCGCTGGTGAGCTGCGACCTCGGCGGGTTGGACTCCACCTCCGTGTGCTGTCTGGCCTCACGTGGTGGCCCCACCGTGCTGGCCTACACGGCTGGCAGCCGGGACCCGATGGCCGGCGACGTGGCGTGGGCCCGCCGGACGGTTGCCGCGCTGCGCAACGTCGAGCACGAGGTCATCGCCGGCGACCGGTTGCCGGCCGTCTACGACGGCGTGCTGAACGTGGGCGAGCGACTGGACGAACCGTCCGCCGCCGCCGTGTGCCTCGACCGGTACCTGGTCATCGCGCGATCGGCTGCGTCGCGGGGGTCGCCGCTGCACCTGACAGGCTTCGGGGGGGACGAGCTTCTGGCCGGCTCCCCGGCTCACCTGCACGCCCTGGTGCGCACCCAACCGAAGATTGCTCTCCGCAACGCGCGCGGCTTCGCCGCCCAACGCCCGTGGCCCTACCGGGAAACGCTGCGGCAGCTCTTCGGTTCCCGTCCCTACCAGGCGTGGCTCGCCGAGGCGGCGAACCAGCTCACTGCGCCACCGCCGCGACCCGACATGCCCACGCTCGACTGGGGTTCGCCGCCACGGATGCCGCCGTGGGCAACGCCCGCTGCGGTGGCGGCGGTGCGAGAGCTCATCGTGGACGCCGCCCGTACCGTCGAACCACTGGCCGCAGGGCGCGGCCAGCACGTCGAGCTGGAGGCGATGCGGTCGACGTCTCGCATGGTCCGCCACCTCGCCCAGATGGCCGGCCGAGCCGGCGTCGCGCTCGCCGCGCCGTACTACGACGACCGGGTGATCGAGGTGGGGCTTTCGGTACGAGCCCAGGAGAGGGTCACGCCGTGGCAGTACAAGCCGCTCATCGTGGAGGCGATGCGAGGAACCGTGCCGAACGAGATCCTGACGCGCCGGACCAAAGACGAGGGCTCCTACGAGGTGGAGACCGGGCTGCGAGAGCATCGAGGCGACCTGCTCGCCCTTTGGGAAGGCTCCCGCCTGGCGCGCTTGGGTCTGGTCGACGGCGACGCGCTCCGGGAGATGTGCCGCGGCCCGCTCCCTCCCTCCCTCCCGTACGACGCCCTGTTCCAGACGGTGGCCTGCGAGGTGTGGCTGCGCACGCTCCAACCAGCGCTCGTTCCGGCCGGCGTTGAGGGAGAATGACCATGAAGCTGCGCAACGGGGTGTTCATCGCCGAGGTCGAGTACGGGGCGGCGCTGCTCGACGAGGACAGCGGTCAGTACTGGAACCTCAACCCGACCGGGTTGCTGGTGGTGGAGACCTTGCTGTCCGGGGGCACGACGGACGACGCCGCAAGGGTGCTGGCCGACGAGTACGGGATCGACCCGGGCAGCGCCGCCCAGGACGTCGGGGAGCTGGTCGACCAGCTGTGCTCGGCCGGGCTCGTGGACGAGTAGGCACGCCGGGACCAAGAGGAGCGAACACATGAGCATCGTGGAGACCGTCTCTTACGATCCCCGAGCGGTGCCGTTGCGGGACCGAACACTGACCCGCGTCGCGGCACTGGCCGCCCGGGCGCTGGCCACGCAGTCACCCCGGCGCATCCGCACCGTGCTGGAGTGGCTGCGCCGGGGAGCGAAGCCGGCAACGTTCGAGCAGGCCAAGATGGCGCGCGACGCCGTCGTCGCCGTGAGCCTCACCTGCGCCGGCCGTGAGGGGTGCCTGCCCCGTTCGCTGGCCACGGTCCTCGTGTGCCGGGCTCGTGGGCACTGGGCGACCTGGTGCGTGGGAGTGCGACGACTGCCGCCGTTCGGGGCCCATGCCTGGGTGGAGGCCGACGGAGCGCCGGTCGGCGAGGACTACCCCCCGGACTACTTCCGCACGCTGTTCACGGTGTGACGCCACCGCCGGGGCCCGAGCGGAGCCGAACCGTGCAGGCCAGCGACCAGAACACCGCCGCGCTGAGAGACGTGCTCGGCATCGTGCGAGGCCACCGCGGGCCGATCGCCCTGGCCGTCGCCCTTGCCCTCACCGCTTCCGCACTCACGCTGGCGCAGCCGCTGCTCGTGAAGCAGGTGATCGACGCGGCGGGAGCGGGGCCGATCCCGTGGGCCCCGATGGTCGTGCTTGTCGTCCTCTTCGGTGGCCAAGCGGTCGTGCAAGGCATCGCCCGCTACGTGCTCGGGAAGACGAGCGAGGGGATCGTGCTCGGGGTACGACTCGACCTCGTCGACCATCTCCTCCGGCTCCGCATGCCGGCATACGACACCCGCCGCACCGGCGACCTCATCTCCGCCGCGACTGCCGACACCTTGGCCCTGCGCCGCGCCGTCAGCGAGGGGTTCACCAACGCGGCGACGGGCGTCATCGGCATGGTTGGCACCATGGTCTTGATGATCTGGTTGGACTGGACGTTGTTCCTGATCGTCGCCGCCCTCGTCGCCACCGCCGGGCTCATCATCCTGTCGGCGGTGCGCGGCATCCGCTCGGCCTCGCTTCGAGCCCAGCACTCGACGGGCGACATGGCCGCCGACCTCGAACGCGCCCTCAGCGCCATCCGGACCGTCCGGGCCAGCGGCGGGGAGGAGCGGGAGAGCGCCCGCATCGCCAGCCGGGCCAGATCCGTGCACGCCGCCAGCGTCCGGGTGGCGAAGCTCGACGCAGTTGTCGGCCCGGCCAGCGAGCTCGCCGTCGGCGGCTCGTTCCTCGCCGTGCTCGTCGTGGGAGGGCTGCGGGTGGCGAACGGTGGCAGCTCGGTGGGGGACCTCGTGGCCTTCCTGCTGTACATGACCTACCTGGCCGTCCCGATCGGCTCGGTGTTCCAGGCGGTGAGCGCCCTGCAGCAGGGCACCGGTGCCCTCCACCGCATCAACCAGATCCTCGGCCTGCCCCGCGAGGCGGACGGCGACCACGCCAGCGCCTTGGCCGACGAAGGCCCGCTGCCCGCCCCTCGGGCCAACGGCAGCTCCACGCCCATCCTCGAGCTCCGCGACGTCTGGTTCGGCTACACCCCACACCGGCCCGTCCTGCGCGCAGTGTCGTTCCAGGTGCCGACGGTCGGCCATACCGCGATCGTCGGCCTCTCGGGCGCCGGCAAGTCGACGCTGTTCGCCCTCATCGAGAGGTTCTACGACCCCGACCGCGGGCAGGTGCTGTTCGCGGGTCGCGACGTGCGCTCGCTCGATCGACAGGAGCACCGGGCGCGGGTCGGCTTCGTGGAACAGGACTGCCCGGTGCTTCACGGCACGCTACGAGACAATCTGGCGTACGCGGCCCCCGACGCCGACGACGACGCGCTGCGGACTGCCATTCAGCTTGCCAACCTCGACGAGGTGGTCGCCCGGCTGCCCCGTGGCCTCGAGACCGACGTCGGCGAGCACGGGATCATGTTGTCGGGCGGGGAGCGGCAACGGGTGGCGGTCGCCCGCTCGCTGCTGTCCCGCCCCAGCCTGCTGCTGCTCGACGAGCCGACCGCCCACCTCGACCCGGTCAACGAGGCGGCGCTCGGCCGGATGATCGAGCAGGTCTCCGCGCGGTGCGCACTGCTCGTCGTGGCGCACCGGTTCGCGACCGTGCGCACCGCCGACCAGATCATCGTGCTCGACGAGGGCCAGGTGGTAGCGGTCGGGAGCCACGACGAGCTGCTCGACACCAGCGACTACTACCGCACCGTGGCGACGGGGTGGGCCGGGCCCGAGCGCGGAGAGGCGCCACGGTCAGCGCGCGTCTGATCGGCCGTACCAGCCTTCCCCTTCAGTGCTCGACCCGCAGGCGCCAGGTCTCGCCCCGCTCGAGGTAGCGGACCTGGGCCGACGGGCGCCGGCGCTCCACCTCCTTGGCGAAGTCGCTGAGCGGTGACCGAAAGACCGTGTAGTCGTCGAAGTGGATGGGGACGGCCTGGGCGGGCTTGATCAGCTCGAGCGCCCGCACCCCGTCCCGGCCGTCCATGGTCACCATCACGCCGAGCACGCGGGTGCCGCCGAGGTGCAACAAGGCGAGGTCGATGTCCGGGTACCGGGCGGGGATCTCGGCGAGGCGGTCGTGGAGGAGCGTGTCGCCGGTGATGTAGAGGCGGAAACGGGGCGCTCCCGCGCCTGTCCCGAGCTCCAGCATGCTCCCCATCACGGGCGGCAGCAGGGCGCGCAGCGGGGCCGGCGCGTGCTGGCCGGGGAGGGCGGTCACCGACAGGCGCTCGTCGCCACGCTCGAACACCACTGCCTCCCACGTGTCGACGGCGATGGGGCGGGTGAACGCCTGCCGTTCGAGCTTGCGGGCGGCGTGGCGGGTGGTGACGATCGGCACGGCCTTCGGGAGCTCCCGGGCGGCGACGTGGTCGAAGTGGTCGCCGTGATGGTGGGAGAGCACGATGAGGTCGAGCGGTGACAGGTCGGCGATCTCCATGGCCGGGTTGGTGAGCCGCCGGGACCGCAGCCCGTAGCCCAACGGCGCATGATCGCCCTGGTGCAGGAAGTTGGGGTCGGTGAGCACCGTGAAGCCCCCGAGCTGCAGCAGCACGGTGGCGGTGCCGATCCAGGTGAGGGCGACCTCGTCGGCATCGAGCTCGGTGGTCGTCTCCCGCTCGGGGAGCACGATGGGCTGGCGCATGGTGATGCCCCTTCCTTCCCAGTTCTCGGCACTTTTTCGCCCGGATAGCGAGCTGAAGTGTGCCGAGAACGGAGAAGTGCGCTCAGCGCCAGTCGACGCGCACGAACAGGTGCCAGCCGAGCCACAACCACGCCAGCGCCACCATCACCCGCAGCGGGAGGCGACGGAGGATGACGGCCACCGCCTCGGCGAAGGTGGGGAACCGGCCCGATCGCCGGGCGACGAGCTCGAGGCCGAGGGCGCCGGCGGCGACGACGGCGTAGCCGCCGAGCGTGACGAGGCGCGTCATCGGCGCCGAGCGAGGGTGGCGGCGCCCACGAGCCAGAGCACGAAGGCGCCGGCTCGGGCGGGGTGGGTGTCGAGGAGCGCGTTGGTCAGCGAGCTGAGCGTGGGGTGGTCGGCGCGAGGGCCTTGCAGGTAGGCGGCGAGCTGCCAGGCGCCGGCCGCCACCACCACCGCTCCCCACGCGCCGATCCCCCCGATGACCTCCCGGCGCTCCACCCGGCGCCCCGCCGCACCGAACGCCAGCGCGGCCAGCCCCGAGGCCACCACGGCGAGCGTGGCCGCCGCCGAGAACGCTGGGAGTGACACCACCCACCAGGCGTGGGCGAGGACCACCAGCGCCCCGGCCACCCGCAGGCGCATGCCGAGGCGACGAGGAATCAACGGGCCACCGGTAAGCTGGATCTCGGAGGGTTCGTGCTCAAGGTCGTCGCCGACGCCGTCGTGGTCGTCCACTTCGGCTTCATCCTGTTCGTTGCCGTGGGTGCCCTGCTGGCCTGGCGGTGGCCCCGGCTGGCGTGGGCCCACCTGCCGGCGCTGGCCTGGAGCGTGGGTTCGGTGACCATCGGCTTCCCGTGCCCGCTGACCGGCCTCGAGAAGGCGGCCCGGCGCCGAGCGGGCGGCGGCTACGAGGGCGGCTTCGTCGACCGCTACGTCGAGGGGGTCGTGTACCCCGAGCACTACACCTCATTGCTCCGCGCCCTCGCCGCCGTGCTGGTGGTGGCCGGGTACGCGGTGCTGGTCCGCCGGCTCCGCGCTGGTCAGCGGGGACCGAGGACGGCGGCCAGCGCGTGCTCCACGTCGGCGACCATGCCCACCACGAACGGCCCGAAGTCGGCGTACACGGCGGAGGCCTCGTCGAAGCGCATGGTGTGGACGACCTCCTTGAGGTCGTCGGCCCGGACGGCGAACAGGGTGACCCCCCACTCGTAGTCGTCCACGCCCGTGGAGCCGGTGACGAGCTGCAGCACCCGGCCACGAAAGGCGCGGCCCGACCGCCCGTGCTCCAGCATCAGCCGCTCGCGCTCCTCGTACGGCAGGCTGTACCAGTTCTGACCCGGGGCCCGGCGCTTCGACATGGGGTAGAAGCAGATGGCCCGCATGCCCTCAGGCGGGAGCTTCGGGTAGAGCCGGGGGGTGAGCATCTCGGGCGGCATGCCCTTGGCGTACTCCGACACCTCGGTGAGCGAGACGTACGAGTCGACGACCTCGAGGCCGGCGGCCACCACTGCCGTCTGAAGGGCCCGCAGCCGCCACAAGTCGGGCCCGAGGGCGAGGAAGCCCACGTCGGCCTTGTGGCCCAGGACGGCGAAGCAGACGACCTGGTGGTCCTCGGCCTGCGCCGCCTTCACGGCGCTCACCACCGCCTCCACGTCGACGCCGGGCGCCGCCCGGCAGAACAGGTGGAGCACGCACCAGCCGGTGGCCGGCGTGAGGGGCTCGGGGCCGGGAACGCTAGTCACGGGGGGGTCGGATGCGGCGAGGTCGTGGCGCCAAAGGGTCCGCCTCGGGCGCGGCGTCCGCCGCGTCGCCGTCGCGGGCGTCGGCTCGCGTCTCGGGGACGTCGGGCTCTGACGGCTCCCGCCATTGCGGGACCTTGAACGCCGTCAGGGGCTCGCGCTCGAGCTCGTCCTCTTCCGCGCCACCGTCGCGCTCGGGCGGCGGCGCCAGGGCGAACGGGCTCGGTTCCGGGTGGCGGCCGTTGGTGGACCACAGCGGCAGCGGCAACTCGACCTTCGAGTGGTGCTGGTGGGCCTCGACCGCCTTTGCGTGGTACTGCTCGGCCAGGGCCGGGAAGTTGGGGTCGTGATAGGGACGGCCGTCGATCAACGGACCACGGGTGCCTTCGATGATGGCGGCGACGTCGTCTCCGCTGATGGTCTTGTAGGCCTCGAGGGCGTGGGCGACGGCCAGCACCTCGTGGCGGTTCGCCTCGAGCAGGCGCATCGTGCGCTCGTAGAGCTCCTGGAGCTTGGCCTCCACCCGCCGGCCGAAGTCGGTGTCGAGCACGGTGCGGTCGGTGCCGTCCTCCACCGCCATCTGGCGCCCGGTGATCCCGGCCAGGTTGATGGCCCGTGACCCGATGGTGGACCCCATCCCGGCGAAGCCCTCCATGCGCATGGCGATGAAGGTCGCGTTGCGGAGGTCGCCGCCCACGCCCTCGGAGTTGTCGCCGGCGAAGAACAGCCGCTCACCGGCCAGCGAGGCGAGGAACACCATGGCCTCCGACTCCCGCTCGGAGCGCCAGCCCACGAACTGGTCCTCCAGCGGGATGGACGCCACGAACCCGCCCACGTCGCCGCGCCGCTCGATGGTCGCCATGTCGATCGTGAGGTGCTTCTCGAGCCGGTAGGCGGCCACGGCGTGGCACGCCTCGTGCACCGCCACGGCATGGCGCTCGCGCTCGATGTACTCGAACTCGTCGGGCAGGCCGTGCTCCTTGAGCTGCTTGGCCTTCAGGATGTCGGGCCAGGTGATGGTGTCCCGGCCGTCGCGGATGGCGACGACGAGCGCCTCGTTCACCATGTCCTTGATCGTGGCGCCCGTGGCATAGGGCGTGACGACGGCCAGCTTGTCGATGTCCTTCTGCGTCAGCGCGTGCTTGACCTTCGACAGATACCCCTCGTAGGTCCGCTTGCGGCCGTCCTTGGACGGGTAGCCGACCTTGTAGATGCGGTCGATGCGGCCCGGCCGGAGCAGGGCTTCGTCGAGCGCCTGCGGCATGTTGGTGGCCATGATCACGAGGATCCGGTACTTGGGCGGCGGCTTGGGCCGCATGCCGAGGGCCCGACGCACCACCCGGTTCACGAAGCCGCGGGGCTTCTTCAGTCCGGACAGCTCGGTGAGCAGGGCCTGGAGCGTGCCGAAGCCGCCGCCACCCATGCCGGCACCCATGACGAAGCGGGCGATCAGCCCCGGGTGATCGCTGCCGCCGGTGGCGCGGGGCAGCTCGGCCCGGGCCAGGGTGGCGGCCATCGTGGGCGACGTGTAGCGCAGCCCGCCGCACGCCGTGATGGCGTCCCACGAGGGAGGGGTGAAGCCGTTGTTCCAGCCGCCGGTGGCCAGCGACCCCCGGCTCCCCAGCGCATCGGCCTCGTCGAAGAACACGATGACGCCGCCGTAGCGCACGGCCAGCTTGCGCAGCTTGCGGAACAGCGCCTTGACCTTGAGGATGCCGACCCCGATGAACATGTTGGTGAAGGCGCCGGGGTCGACGAAGACGTAGGGCTTGCCGGTCTCGCCGGCCACCGCCTCGGCCATCAGGGTCTTGCCGGTGCCGGGCGGGCCCCACAGCAGGATCCCGCCGGGGACGTACCCGCCCTTCTCCTCGATCGACTCCGGCTTCTCGAGGAACAGCATGTTCTCCTTGACCCGGTCCACGACGGCGTCCTGGCCCCAGACGTCGCTGAAGCGCGTCTTGATGTCCTCGGGCATGTACGTCTCGACGCCGCCGCGCGACAGGAACCAGAAGATCGCCACGAACTGGATCACGGCGAGGAACATGAAGAAGACGACCTGCACGATCATGGGCATGGCGCCCCAGATGGCGCTCGGCAGCCGGAACAGGCCCTGCACGGGCGACACGTCGTAGATCCGGCCGAGGATGACGCCCAGCAGCGCCAGCAGCAGCAGGGCCTTGAAGGCGCGGCTCAGCCGGTACCGGGTCCAGTCGTTCATCCGGCCGGTGCGGCGCTCGACTCCGGCGAAGAACCGGGTCCAGAACCGGTGATAGGGGGCCGAGTGCTCGCTGATCAGGTAGTGGACCTGGCGCGCCGCCTCGATGCCCAACAGCACGAGGACCCACGCGCCGGAACGGACGTGCCCGCGGGCGGCGTCGCCGAACGGCAGGTTGGGATCTTCGGCCATGGCCGCCCACACGAGGACGAGCCAGACGCTCGAGAACAGCACCAGGAACTTGACGCGGTCCCACCACGCCAACGGCTTGCGGGTCATCGCCTCGTCCCGGGCGCGAGCGGCGGGCTCGGCGGGCGGGGTGGGGCCGCTGTCGTGGTCGGGCCACGCCAGGGTTGAACCGGTCTCGTCGGGCTGTGCCACGAAATCAGCGCTCCTTCACCTTCCAGGAGTCGACGATGCCGTCGATCACCTTCTCGTTCTCGGTGTAACAGGACGCCTCACAGCTCACTGCGAGCACGTGGACCTTGCTGAGCTTGCCATTTACCAGGGCGATCTGGCGCCACTTCACCAGCTCGCCGTCGGAGGTCTTGATGTTGAGCAGCAGCTCGTTGCCGTTCAGCCCGTCGCGCTCGATCTCCCGGCTCTCGATCACCTCGACCTCGCCCGCCACCTGGGACTCCTGGGACAGCGGGTCGAAGCGCAGCAGGATCGAGCGCAGGTCCGACAGCGAGAACGTGTCGCGCTGGGCGGGCAGCAGGGTGCGGACTTGGGCGAGCCCGGTTGGGTGGTCGGACACGGTGAGGATGTGGTCGAGCGACGGTTTGGGGGAGGCGTCGAAAGCCACGGACCACGTGAGCTTCTTGAACTGCTCCTTGGCCTCGGGCGACTCGTCACTGGAGCGCAACAGGTCGTCCTCGTCGAAGATCGCCCACTCCGAGGGGACCCGCACGAAGGTGCGGTTCGAGGTGCTCTTCACGTAGTGGTATCGGGGCGCGCCGCAGGAGGCGAGGAGCAGCCCGGCCGTCGTGACGAGCAGGAGGGCGGTGCGCGCGAAGCGCGGGGGCCGGGGGCCAAGTCCCACTGCACCAGGGTACCCGGGCGGTGCGGCGTTGCGGCCGAGATCGGGCGACCTTGGCCGTCCGGGCGCCGCCGGGCGACAATGCTCCCCGTGCCGCGACCTCTCCTCGTGCTCGCCACCGCCGTCGCCGCCGTGGCCCCTGGCCCGGCCGGTGCCGCCGTGCCCGTGCTCGTCATCGAGGGCAAGGGGTTCGGGCACGGCGTGGGGATGGCGCAGGACGGCGCCTACTGGATGGGCCGGGGAGGCGCCTCGACGACGCAGATCCTCAACCACTTCTACCCCGGCACCCGTCCCGGTCGGGCGGGTGGAGAGGTGCGCGTCGCCGTCTTCACCGCCGCCGGCAACCAGACCGTGCTCGCCTTCCCGGCCGGCGGCGAGGTGCGCGACACCCGCGGCGCCGCCCGCTCGCCGGGTTTCCCGGTCCGGGTGCCGCCCGGTGGGCGAGCACGGGTGCGCTTCGAGGGCGGTCGCTACACGGCGGAGGTGGTGGGCGGGGCCGCCTCCCCCCGTCCACCCGTCGGGCGCCGGGCGGCGGGGGCATCGGCCACCGCCGGGCCCGCCCAGGAGCGGGCAACCCTGGAGCGGGCGACCCAGGAGCAGGCGACGACGACCACCACCGCACTGCTCCCCCTCCCCAAGCCCACGGCCCTGCCCCCGACCACGCCACCCGACGCTCCCGTCCCCACCAC
>JALYMX010000056.1 GCA_030773495.1 Actinomycetota bacterium
GCCGGGGAACGCACCCGGTCTTCCCGTCGCCACGGCATGGCCTCCGCCTCGAGGCCCAGGTTGTCTCCGCCGCGCTCGGTCCCGGCCCTGCTGCTCGGCGTCATCCTCGCGTCGAGTTGCCTCGTCGTCCCGTCGGTCTTCACCACGAGGATCAACGACGTGTTCGTCCTTCCCAAGCTCGCCGCGCTCTGGAGCGTCTTGGCCGCGAGCCTCGTCGTCGTCGCCGTGGGTGTCCTACTCGGCCGGCGCTCGGGCTCGGGGCTGCGCTGGACGCCGGCGTTCGACGTGGCGGCCACCTCGTTCCTGGTCCTCAACGTCCTCGCGATGGCGTTCTCGATCGACAGGCACCAGAGTCTGTTCGGCGAGCGGTGGCAGTACCAAGGGCTCCTGACCCTGCTCCTCTACCTCGCCTTCTCGTGCCTGGCGCGCCACATCATCTCCGACGAACGTGCCCTGACCCTGATGTTCGCCGCCCTCACCGCCGGTGCCGTCGTGGTCGCGGGGTACGCCCTCGTTCAGCACGCAGGGTTGGATCCTGTCTGGCGGCGGGAGGTCCCCGGCGGACGGGTCTTCTCCACCATCGGGCAGCCCAACGCGCTGGCCGCCTACCTCCTCATCGCCGTTCCGCCGTCGACCTACCTCCTCCGCTCCGCGCGAGGTGCGCTGCGAGCGTTCGTCTTCCTCGGTACCGCGGCCATCGTCACCGCACTCCTCCTCACCCGCAGCCGAGGCGGCCTCGCCGGCCTCCTGGTCATGACGCCGCTCGTCGCCATCACCCTCGGATGGAGCGGCAAGCAGCTCTGGCGGGCCGCCGCAGTCGTGTCCCTCGTGTTCACCGTGTGCGTCGCCATCGTCGAACCCGTGCAGGAAGCGGTGGCGGACTCGTGGCAGCGGTTGGCGTTGGCCAGTGACCGCGGGGGCGAGCTGTCCATACGCAACCACCTCGACGGGTGGCGTGTCGCCGCTCGCATCGCCGCCGATCACCCGATCCTCGGGACGGGGCAGGAGACGTTCGGCGATGTCTTCCCGCGCTACAGCCACGCCGTGCTCCCTCCCGAGCGAGCGGCCTACTTCGACGCGTTCAGGGTCGAAAGTCCCCACAACATCTACCTGGGAATCGCCGCCGGCGCCGGAATCCCAGCCCTCATTGCCTACGTGGCGCTGCTCGCAGGGTTCGCGCGCGTCGCACTCGCTGCCGCGACGACGACGCCACAGCTCCGCCTCGGACTGCTCACGATCCTGGCCGCCGTGCTCGGGCACCTGGCGACCGACGCGTTCATGACACCCGAGATCACCAGCTCGTGGCTGTTCTGGACGCTCATCGGCGCCGGCCTCGGCGTCGCATCAGGAGCACGGCGGAACGGGGCCCCACCACGGCGGCCAACAGCGGTGGGCCGTGAGGCTCCTCCGGTGGCGGTGCCGGTCGATCCTGCCGTGGTTGCAGCGGGCAGCCCGTCGTCGCCGCCGACCCGTTGAGCACGGTTCGTCGAGACGCCGCCCCGAGCACCCCACCGTGGCGCACGTTTTGTGCGCGCGCTATCCGCCACTTCGTCACGCCCGCTCAGTACGGTCGTCCCATGGGTCGTCCGAGGACCTACGACGAGCCGAGAGTCGCTACGGCCATCCGGCTACCGGTATCACTGCGCGAGGAGCTTCAGGCGGCGGCGACCGAGCGTGACGTGTCGGTGAACCTCCTCGTGACGCGCGCCGTTCTCGACTACCTGGAACGACTGCCGCCCGTCGGGCTCGATGAGCCGCGCCGCCCCACGGCAAGGCCGTGACGACAGCCGCCATCCCTGGCCCGCGAAACGGCCGAGTGCGTCGTCCGACAGCGACAGCGCGGTTCGGGTCGTCCCGACGCGAGAGCCACGACGCCACCACCTTCTACGAGCGCTTCGTTGCGCCGGACCTCTCCGACGACTCGACCGTCGTCCGCCCGAAGAAGCTCGACGTCATCTACCGCCACGACGCGCGCGACATGAGCAAGGTGGAGTCGAACTGCGTCGCTCTGGTCGTCACGTCACCTCCCTACTTCGCCGGGAAGGAGTACGAGGAGAGCCTGGGCCACAACGGAGTACCGGGCACGTACTTCGAGTACCTGACCCTGCTCCACGATGTCTTCGCCGAGTGCAAGCGCGTCCTGGAGCCCGGCGGGCGCATTGCCGTGAACGTGGCGAACCTCGGCCGGCGGCCCTACCGTTCGCTTGCTGGCGACGTCACCGAGATCCTCCAAGACCTCGGGTTGTTGCTGCGCGGCGAAGTGGTCTGGTGGAAGGGTCGGGCGGCCGGCGGGTCCTGCGCATGGGGGACGTTCCAGAGGCCGAGCAACCCCGTGTTGCGGGACGTCACCGAGCGGATCGTGATCGCCAGCAAGGGCCGCTTCGACCGGGCCCTGAAGCCCGAAGAGCGCCTCCGCCTCGAGCTTCCATCCACGGCCACGATCTCGCGAGACGAGTTCCTGGAGGCGACCACCGACCTGTGGGAGATCCCCCCCGAGAGCGCCACCCGGGTGGGCCACCCGGCGCCATTCCCCGTTGAGCTCCCGAAGCGCGTGATCGAGCTCTACACCTACGAGGACGACGTGGTGCTCGACCCGTTCATGGGCTCGGGATCAACAGCGGTGGCCGCCCTGCGGTGCCAGCGCCACTACATCGGTTTCGACACCGACCAGGCCTACGTGCGGCGCGCCGAGGAGCGGATCGCCGAGGAGATGGCTCGTCTTCGTCGACAGGAGTCAGCGACAACAACGCCGTTTCGGGTCCATCTGCCCGCCGTCGCGCCCGCCGACGAGAGCGCCGACTTCCAAGCACGCGCCGTGCGCGAGGGCCGCCAGGCAAAGGAGCTCGCCGGCATCCTCCTGGAGAGCTGCGGTTTCGTCGACATCCGGTCAGACGTCAAGCTCCCAGGTCTCGGCATCGAGCTCAACTTCGTCGCCGTCGACCAAGCGGGACATGAGTGGGCCTTCGACGTGTCAGGAGCGTTCACATCGAGCCGCGCTGGGCTCAAACGCACCGACACCCTATGGAAGGCGCTGGGCAAGGCCGCCGTGCTGCACCAGCGACGGGGAGACCTCCCGCTTGTTCTCCTGACGACCGATGCGCCCGCGCCGAGCAGCGCCGGCTACGCGGCGTTGGAGGTTCTCAAGGGCGCGGGCCGCCCCGTGTTCGACCTGATCGAGTTGCTCAACACCCATGATCAGGAGCGCCTTCGCGACTACGCGCTGCGGGGCCCGGAGCGGTGACATCATCCCGGCGCGAACGTTTCCGCGGAGATCGCGACGGGACCGGCATGGCGAGCGAGGGTGTCGCCGCCTTCCTGGAACAGATCGGCCGCAACGCGAAGCGGGCGCGGACGCCGAAGCGAGCCTTCGTCGTATTGCGCGAGGGGACACCGCTCCGCTGAGGGTGGCCGCAGTTTCCTACGCTCGACTCTGTCGTGTCGGAGGAGCCCGTAGTCGAGCCGTGTCGAGACGTTCCCGTAGAGGAGCTGCTCCGCCACGCCCGTCCGTTGACTCCGCACGCGGAGATGGGATCGACGACCTGAGCCCCGAGGAGGGCGAGGCGTTTCTCGTAGCGCTCGGCTTGGCTCGGCGTCGTACCCTGTGAGCCGAGGAGGACCGACGCGCTTCGATCGGATCACCGTTGAGCCCGACAAGATGGGGGGCGTTCCATG
>JALYMX010000057.1 GCA_030773495.1 Actinomycetota bacterium
AGCGGATCACGCTGGAGATGGCCACCACGGCCACCACCAGCCGCTCGGGCAGGTCCTCCACCACCTCTCGCACCCGCATGCCGCGCAGGTGGAGCCGGATCGTCATAGCGTCGAGCGCAGCCACTGGGCCTCCTTGTTGGTTCAGCTCTCACTGACCAGTTCAGGAGGCCCGGTGGCCTTCGTGGTGGATGCCTGCGTCAGGGCGCCTGCGGGGACTTCACCAGCTTTCGCGAAGAGGGCAACGTTCCCGGGGGGACGGGCGAGATTGGCACACTCACCGCCCGCCCCTTCGCACCACGCTCCGCAATGTACGCCCGACAATCTGGGCGTCAAGCGCAAGATCCTGATGGCGCAGGTAGTAGAACTCGTACTGGAGCTTCTCCATGGCGTCGAGGTGGCTCGCCCCGTAGGCATACTTCACCTGCGCCCACCCGGTGAGGCCCGGGCGGACCAGGTGCCGGAGCCGATAGAAGGGGATCTTCTCGACGAGCTCCTGGACGTAGTGCAACTGCTCGGGCCGCGGACCGACGAGAGAGATGTCGCCCTTCAGCAAGTTCACGACCTGCGGTATCTCGTCGATGTGCATGCGGCGTTGGACGCGCCCGAACGGCGTGACGCGAGGGTCGTCCAGGCTCGTCCAGGTGCCCGACTCCTCTCCGGCGCGCATGGTGCGGAACTTGTAGATCGTGAAGGGCTTCTCGTACCGGCCGACGCGGACCTGCCGGAAGAAGAGGGGGCCACGGTTGCCCGCGAGGTTGCCGAGCAGCACGAACGGCGTGAGCGCCACCAGCACGGCGAGGCCCGGCACGGCCACCGCGACGTCGAGCGCCCGCTTCATGCGCCCGTAGCGGGCCCGGTGCAGCTCGCCGATGTCGAACATGAGCGCCATGCGCTCCAGCTCGGACAACGGGAGCTTGCCGAGCCACTCCTCGTAGAACAGCGACAGGGTACGCACCCGTACGCCTCGCTCGTGGAGCTCGGCCGCTTGGTGCACGATCGACTCCTCGACCTGGGCCTCCCGGGAGAGCACGAGCACGGTGGCCTTGGCCGGGAGGGCCCACTCCGTGACCGGCCACCGGCCGTTGCTCGTGGCGCTGGCATCCTCCGGCGTGAGCGTCGCCACGAGCTTGGCCGGGCGCTCAGGATTCCGTTCGAGGTCGGCGCGAAGGGCGGCGGCGTCCTCGTCGCAAGCCACGACCACGACGCGGTCCCGCCCCTCCTGTCGGAGCCGGCCCCCGGACGACAACGCCGCGCAGGCGACGTACCACGGGACGACGAGCACGGCGGCGCCGAACACCACGAACCGAGGCAGCAGGGCGGAGCCCAGGGCCAGCTGGGCGATCGAGATGCACACCGCCGCGGCCAGGCTCGCCGTGGTCGACATGCCGACGGCCGCCCGCCACCCGCGCGCCAGGTCGGGAAGGCCGAGGCCGTAGGCGGCGCCGCACAGGAAGGTGATGTAGGCGAACGACCAGGCGAATCGGAACGAGTTGGTGTAGTCGTAGGGCGGGTCGGCCACGTTGGCAGCGTGGTGCTTCCCCAGCGCGAGGACGATGACCGCCGTTCCCAGGTACAGCAGGATGCGGGCGGCCCGGCGCACGACGCGGCTCCCCTACGTCCCGAGGTGGACACTACGGAACGATCCGCACCCCGCCTGCCGCAACGGCGCAAGGAGAACCACCTTTCCTCCCATCCCCACATCTCTACCAGCCCGAAGCGAAGCTGCGCCCCGTTCTTCTCCGTTCGAGTGGGCTAGCTTGAGCCCATGCGATTGCACATAGTCCTCGACGACAGCGTCGTGGCGGAGCTGGATGCCCGGGTGGGCGCACGGCAACGCAGCCGCTTCATCGCCGAGGCCGTGCGCAGGGCGCTCGACGACGAACGGCGCTGGGCGGAGATCGAGGCCGGTCTGGCCAGCATCGCCGACACCGGCCACGAGTGGGACGACGACCCCGCCGGATGGGTACGCCGGCAGCGGACCGCCGACGCCAAGCGGATCGGCTGAATGGGCGCCGTCCTCCTCGACACCACGGTGCTCATC
>JALYMX010000058.1 GCA_030773495.1 Actinomycetota bacterium
GGCGGCGACGTCATCGTGTGGGACTGGGGGACGTGGCAGCCGGCGGGGACGGACGACCCGGCCGGCGCCGTCGAGTGCGGAGAGCTGCACTTCGACCTTCAGGGCGAGAAGCTGGCCGGGCGGTTCGTCCTGGTCCGCCGGGACAGGGACCGCGCCGGCAAGCAGCAGTGGCTCCTGCTCCACAAGAACGACGCCCACGCCAGACCCGGGTGGGACCCCGAGGACCATCCCCGGTCGGTGAAGAGCGGGCGTACCAACGACGAGGTGGCGGCGTCGCCGGACCTGCTGTGGCGGAGCGACCTGCCGGCCAGCAAAGCGGCCGTGGCGGTGAACGCGAGGACATCGCGCTCTTGGGACCCGCCCGCCAACGAGGAGCTGGCGGCCCTCGACGCCCTCCAAGGAGGCGGCCCGTGGGCCGTCCAGGGCCGCACTGTGAAGCTCACCAACCTCGACAAGGTGCTGTTCCCCGCCCGCTCCGACGAGCCGGCCGTCACCAAGCGCGACCTCGTTCGCTACTACGCGGTCATCGCCCCGTTCATGCTGCCCTACCTCGCCGACCGGCCCGTGAACCTGCACCGTTGCCCCGACGGGGTCGACTGCCCGTGCTTCTGGCACAAGGAGGTTCCGGGCCACGCGCCCGAATGGCTGACCCGGTGGCGCAACGCCGAAGCCGACCCGGGGGAGACCGAGTGGTACGCCGTGGTGGACAGCGTCCCCGCTCTCGTGTGGATGGCCAACTTCGCCGGCGTGGAGTTGCACGCCTGGACGTCACGGCTGCCCGACGTGCGCCAGCCGACGTGGGCCCTCATCGACGTCGACCCCGGCACCACGACCAGCTTCGAGGACGTGCTCGTGCTCGCTCGGCTCTACCGGACGGCGCTGCACCACCTCGGTGTCGTCGCCGCGCCCAAGGTGACGGGCAAGCGGGGCATCCAGATCTGGGTACCGGTGGCGCAGGGGTACACCTTCGACGACACCAGGGACTGGGTCGAGAAGGTGTCCCGTGCCGTGGGACACACGGTGCCCGACCTCGTGAGCTGGGAGTGGCAGAAAGACCGCCGGCGAGGGCGTGCCCGGCTCGACTACACCCAGAACGCCATCAACAAGACGCTCGTGGCGCCGTTCAGCCCCCGTGCCGCGCCCGGCGCTCCCGTGTCGGTTCCGATCGAGTGGGAGGAGCTGGAGGATCCCGAGCTGCGGCCGGACCGCTGGACGGTGCGGAGCGTGGTCGCCCGCGTCCACACCGCCGGCGATCCCCTTGCCCGGCTCGTCGGGCGTCAACAGAAGCTGCCGACGCTCTAGGTCAGGTCTTGTCGGCCTCGCGGACGGTGTCTCGCGCCTTGTCCACCATCCCCGACACCGCTCCGGCGATCGTCGCGCCGATCTTGTTGTCGGGGGTGTGCGGGTGCGGGTGCGTGGGTGCCATGGCCATCATCTTCGACATCCGCTCGCCGAGTTGCATGAGGCGCGGTTCGTCGGCCTGCGCACGAAGCAGCGGGAAGATCTCCTGCTCTTCTTCTTCGACGTGGTGCATGACCGTCGAGATGCACTCCGACATCGCCGAGAAGATGCCTTCATCCCGGATGTCCTTGCCGTCGACCTCCGTGAGCAGCTCTCGCACCCGTTGGTGCTCGCCGAGGCTGTGCTCCGAGAGCTCCGTGCCCTGGTCGCCGGCGCTGTCGCGCAACTCGGGGTACAGGAACTGCGTCTCGATGGCGTCGTGTTGCGACAGCAGCTTGACGATCTCCTCGGAGAGGCGCTCCTGGTCGGGCGACCCGTTCTCGTGGGACAGCTGCAACTGGGACCAAAGCTGCTCGAGCTCTCGGTGCTGGGCGACGAGGAACTCGACCGCGTCGACGGACGCTCCCATCGTCGAACTCTCGCTCATCTGTCGTTCCTCCTCTTTGCTCTGCTGAGTCGTGGTTCTTGTACCCGCCCTGGTCGGTGGACACGCCTGTGGGACGACATAGGTGACCCGTCAGCGGTTTCATGCCGGGGATGTCGGAGAGGTTTCAGACAGAAGCGAGCTGGGAGAGCGTGCGTTGCCGAAAGACCGCGAAGACACCGACGTCCCGTCGACGATCGAGCGATCGGACGACCATGCGCAGCACATCTGGAAGAAGACCCACGATTCAGCCGTCGAGACGTACGGCGAAGGGGAGCGTGCCCACCGAACCGCCTTCGCTGCGCTGAAGCACAGCTACGAGAAGGTAGGCGACCACTGGGAGCCCAAGGAGGACAAGGGCCCGTCCGACGAGCGAGCGGCGAAGCCCACGCCACGGGCAGCGGCCGGCGAAGGCGAGACCCACGGCGGTGTCAATGCCAACGCCAGCATGGGGCACCTTCGCGACGTGGCGCGCCGGTTGGGAGTGGAGGGGCGCTCCAAGATGGGTCGCCAGGAACTGGTGGAAGCCATTGACAAGGCCAACCAGAAGGCGACGGCCAAGGCGCGGGAGCGGGACACCTCGTCCTGAGCCGCTTCGTCGCCATCCTCCTCCCGCCGCACCGCCAGACCTCGTCGAGCTCCTCGGCCGGCGGCTCGGCCTGCACTGCCGCGCCCGTCGACGTTCTCCCCCCGCCCGGAATGCGGAGGCGTTGTTCTGGTTGACAACGCTACCCCTAGGGGGTACTTTCCTACTACCCCTCTGGGGTACGAGCACAGGAGCGGACGATGAACGGCACGGCGCACACGGCGCACGGAAGCGCCCGGGACGACTTGGCGGGCGAGGCCCACCCGACGACGGCCGCCGGCGGCGGCGGCGGAATGCACCACGCCGGTCACGGCGACGACGCGGGTCACGGCGGGCACGCTGAGACCGCCGGGCAGGGCGACCACCACGGTACGCACGGCGGGCACGGCGGTCACGGAGACCACGTCGCCATGTTCCGCCGGCGCTTCTGGTGGAGCCTGCTGCTGAGCCTGCCCGTCGTGGCCACCGCCCACATGATCCAGGACTGGTTCGGCTACCACCTGGAGTTCCCGGGCGACGATCTGGTCGGCCCCGTCCTCGGCACCATCGTGTTCGCGTACGGAGGCTGGCCCTTCCTCGCCGGGGGCGTGGCCGAGGCCCGGGCCCGCCAGCCCGGCATGATGCTGCTGATCGCCATGGCCATCACCGTGGCCTTCGGCGCGTCAGCGGCCACCAGCCTGGGTGCCCTCGACCTCGACTTCTGGTGGGAGCTGGCGGCGCTGATCACGATCATGCTGCTCGGCCACTGGCAGGAGATGAAGGCCATCGGCCAGGCCCGGGGCGCGCTGGCCGCCCTCGCCGAGCTCCTGCCCGACGAGGCCGAGCGTGTGGGCTCCGACGGCGCCCTCGAGACGGTGCCCCTCGACCGCCTGTCCGAGGGCGACGTGGTGCTCGTGCGCTCCGGGGGAAGGGTGCCGGCCGACGGCGAGATCGCCGAGGGGGAAGCCGAGCTCGACGAGTCGATGGTCACCGGGGAGTCCCGGCCCGTCCCGAAGGGACCGGGCGACCGCGTCGTCGCCGGCACGGTGGCCACCGACTCCTCGCTGCGGGTCCGTGTCCAGGCCGTGGGCGCCGACACGGCACTGGCCGGCATCCAGCGCCTCGTGGCCGAGGCGCAGGCCAGCCGGTCCCGCGCCCAGGCCCTGGCCGACCGCTTCGCCGCCCTGCTGTTCTACGTGGCCGCCGGTGCCGGCGCCCTGACCTTCGCAGCGTGGACGGCCCTGGGCGACGCCGACACCGCCGTCGTGCGCACGGTCACCGTCCTGGTCATCGCCTGCCCGCACGCCCTGGGCCTGGCCATCCCCCTCGTGATCAGCCTGTCCACCGCGGTGTCCGCCCGGGCCGGGATCCTGGTCAAGGACCGCCTCGCCCTCGAGCGGATGCGCACGGTCGATGCCGTGCTGTTCGACAAGACCGGCACCCTGACCAAGGGAGCCCACGTGGTGACCGGCGTGGCCGGCGCCGGGTTGAGCGACGACGAGGTCCTCGGCCTGGCAGGGGCGGTGGAGGCCGACTCCGAGCACCCGCTGGCCCGGGCCATAGTGGCCGCCGCCGCCCAGCGGGGTCGCCGGCTGCGAGCCTCGGAGTTCCGCTCGATCACCGGACGGGGGGTGGAGGCGACCGTCGACGGGCGGCGTCACGCGGTCGGCGGCCCGGCGCTGCTCCGGGAACGCTACCTCGTGGTTCCTCCCGAGCTGTCGGCAGCGGTAGCCGAGTGGGAGCGGCGGGGTGCCGCCGTGCTCTACCTCATGCGGGGGCAGGACGTGGTGGGTGCCCTCTCCCTCGAGGACCAGGTCCGCGCCGAGGCCCGACAGGCCGTCGCCGACCTCAAGGCGCTGGGCACGCGGGTGGTGATGATCACCGGCGACGCCCGCCAGGTGGCCGACGCGGTGGCGGCCGAGCTGGGTGTGGACGATGTGTTCGCCGAGGTCCTGCCCGAGGACAAGGAGCGCGTTGTCGCCGAGCTCCAGGGACGGGGGCTGGTCGTCGCCATGGTCGGCGACGGGGTGAACGACGCCCCCGCCCTGGCCCGGGCCGACGTCGGCCTGGCCATCGGCGCCGGCACCGACGTGGCCATCGAGTCGGCCGGCGTCGTGCTCGCCTCGAGCGACCCGCGGGGTGTGACCTCGGTCATCAAGCTGTCCCGCGCCAGCTACCGCAAGATGCTGCAGAACCTGGGCTGGGCCGCGGGCTACAACGTCGTCGCCATCCCCCTGGCCGCCGGCGTGCTCAGCTGGGCAGGCATCACGTTGCCGCCGGCCGTCGGCGCCGTGCTCATGAGCGCCTCGACGGTGGTCGTCGCCCTCAACGCCCAGCTGCTGCGCAGGGTCGACCTCCGTCCCCGGCCCGTCGCCACGTCCGAGGCGTCGGCCCGGGGCGACGGAGGCCGGCGGCCACCCAGGGGCCTCACCGCGGCGGGGCGACTCGGCCTTCGCCGTGGCGGTCGGGCTCGTCCTCGGCGCCGGCGCGCTGGTCGGGTCCACCTTCGAGGGCGACAGCGGCGCCGGCGTCGCGGAACAGGAACAGGAACAGGAACAGGAGGAGACGATGCCGGTGAAGGGCCTGACCAGCTCCGAGCAGGGGTACACGCTCGAGGGCCGGTCGGGCCCCGGCGAGGTGCGCTTCGCCGTCGACGCCCCGTCGGCGGGGACCTACCGGATGTTCTTCGACTTCAGCCACCAGGGGACGGTTCGCACCGCGGCGTTCACCGTGGACGTTCCCGCCGGCGGCGGCGACGGTGGCCACGCCGACGGGCACTGACGCCGCCCACCCCTGCAACCCGCACACCCGAAAGGAGGAACTCGTGCCCATCGCCCACATCGACGACGCCACCTTCGACGAGGAGATCGCCTCGGCGGCCGTGCCGGTGATCGTCGACTTCACCGCCAGCTGGTGCGCTCCGTGCCGGACGAT
>JALYMX010000059.1 GCA_030773495.1 Actinomycetota bacterium
GTCCCGGGCCCCGACCTGACGGTGGCCACGGCGGCCGGCGTGCGCCGGCTCACCGTGCGGGGCGGCGAGGGGCCGGGGGGCGTGCGGGTGAGCGTGGACATGGGCCCGGCCAAGGTCGGGCCCGAGCAACCCCAGCCGACGCCCGATCGGGGCGTGCGCGAGGTCGACATGGGGAATCCTCATGTCGTGCTCTGGGGACCGGCATTCACCGGTGACGACGTGGTCGGCATGGGCGCCCAGATCGAGGCCCACACCGCGGGCGGCACCAACGTGGAGTTCGTCACCGTCGGGCCGGCGCCCGACGAGCTCACCATGCGGGTGTGGGAGCGCGGCGTGGGCGAGACCCTGGCCTGCGGCACCGGGGCCTGCGCGGCGGCGGCCGCCGCCCACGAGTGGGGCCTGGTGGGGCCCCGGGTGGTGGTGCACCAGCCCGGGGGTGACGCCGAGGTCGAGGTGCGGCCCGACACGGTGATCCTCACCGGGCCGGCGCAGCGCATCGCCCGGGTCGAGGTGGACGTCGCCCCGTGAGCCTCATCGAGCGCTCCTTCAGGGAGAAGATCATCCTCGTGGGCGTGGCCCGCAGCGGTGCCGAGGTCGACGAGGTCGAGGCCCACCTCGACGAGCTCGGGCTCCTGGTCGACACGGCCGGCGCCGACGTGGTGGCCCGGGTCATCCAGCGCCGGGCCGTCCCCGACCCCGCCACCTACATCGGCAAGGGCAAGGCCGAGGAGCTGCGGGAGCTGGCGGTGGCCGCCGATTGCGACACCGTCGTGTTCGACGACGAGCTGAGCCCCGCCCAGCACCGCAACCTGGAGAAGATCCTCGGGCGCACGGCCATCGACCGCACCGCCGTGATCCTCGACATCTTCGCCCAGAACGCCCACACGCCGGAGGGCAAGGCCCAGGTGGAGCTGGCCCTCCTGCGCTACCGCCTGCCCCGCCTGCGGGGCCGGGGAACGTCGCTGTCCCAGCAGGGTGGCGGCATCGGCACCCGCGGCCCGGGCGAGACCCAGCTCGAGGTCGACCGGCGCCGCCTCGTGCGGCGCATGACGAAGCTGGAGGAGGAGCTGAAGGAGCTGGGCCGCAACCGCCGGGTGCAGCGGGCGGCCCGCGCCCGCAGCCGCCTGCGCACGGTGTCGCTGGTCGGCTACACCAACGCCGGCAAGTCGACCCTGCTCAACCGCCTCACCGACGCCGGCGTGCTCGTGGAGGACCGCCTCTTCGCCACCCTCGACCCCCGCACCCGCCGCCTCGACCTGCCCGGCGGCGAGCCGGTGCTGCTGTCGGACACGGTGGGCTTCGTGCGCAAGCTGCCCCACCAGCTGGTGCAGGCGTTCCGCTCCACCCTGGAGGTGGTCAAGGAGTCGGACCTGCTGGTGCACGTGGTGGACTCGTCGGCGCCCGACCCGGAGGGCCAGATCGACGCCGTGCGCACGGTGCTCGACGAGCTGGACGCCGACCGGGTGCCGGAGCTGCTGGCGTTCAACAAGGCCGACGTGACCGACGAGGCCAAGCGCCTGGCCGGCGAGCACCCCGGCGCCGTCACCATCTCGGCGGCCACCGGCGCCGGCATCGACGAGCTGCTCGTGGCCGTGGGCGACCGGCTGCGGGCGGCGTCGGCGGTGGTGGAGCTCGTCGTCCCCTTCGCTCGGGGCGACGTGGTGGCCGCCGTGCACCGCGAGGGCGAGGTGCTGGTGGAGCACCACGAGGAGGCGGGCACCCGCCTGCGGGCCCGCCTCGACGAGGCCGGGGCGGCCCGGTTCCGCGAGTTCCTCGTCTCGTGAGCGGGCGCGTCCCGTCCGCCGCCGCCGGCCCGGCCGGCGGGTTCGAGCCGCCCGTCTACCCGTACGAGCGCCTGGCCGGGGCCCGTGAGAAGGCCGACGCCCATCCGGGCGGCGTCGTCGACCTGTCCATCGGCACGCCCACCGACCCCACCCCGCCGGCCGTGGTGGCCGCCCTGTCCACCTCGGGCGCCGAGGCCGGCTACCCGATGTCGGTCGGCAGTGGGCGTTACCGCGAGGCGGCGGCCGGCTGGATGGCCCGCCGCCTCGGGGTGGAGGTGGACCCGGCCGGCGTGTGCGCCTGCGTGGGCACCAAGGAGTTCGTGTCGACGCTGCCCCACTGGCTGCGCCTGCGCTCGCCCGAGCGCGACACCGTCCTGCACCCGGCGGTGGCGTACCCCAGCTACGCCATGGGGGCCACCCTGGCCGGGTGCCGGGCCGTGCCCGTCCCCGTCGACGACCGCTGGCGCCTGGACCTGTCGGCCGTGGACCCCGCCGACGCCCGCCGGGCCCTCCTGCTGTGGGTCAACAGCCCGGGCAACCCGGCCGGCCAGCTCGACGACCTCGAGGCGGCGGCCGAGTGGGGCCGCTCCTGGGGCGTGCCGGTGTTCAGCGACGAGTGCTACGTGGAGTACACCTGGGACGGCCCACGCCGCAGCGTGCTCGGTGCCGGCCCCGACGGCGTGGTGGCGGTGCACTCGCTGTCCAAGCGGTCCAACGCCGCCGGCCTCCGCGCCGGCTTCTACGCCGGCGACGCCGAGCTGGTCCGCTACCTGTCGGAGGTGCGCAAGCACGTCGGCCTGCTGGTGCCGGGCCCCGTCCAGGCGGCCGCCGCCGTGGCCCTCGACGACGACGCCCACGTCGACGCCCAGCGCCTGGTCTACCGCCGCCGGCTGGACTGGTTCGCCGCCCTGCTGCGGGCGCTCGGCGTGGAGGTTGCCCTGCCCGGTGGGGGGTTCTACCTGTGGGCGCCGGCGCCGGGGGGCGACGCCTGGGGCTTCACCGAGCGCCTGGCCGCCGACGCCGGCTGCCTGGTCAGCCCCGGCGACCTGTACGGCGAGGCCGGCGCCGGCTGGGTGCGCATCGCCCTGGTGCGCCCGATCGAGCGCCTCGAGCTGGTGGCCCGCCGCCTCGGCGTCGACGTGCCGGGGCCGCCCGCCCCCTAGCCCGCCTCAGCCCGGCGCCGGTCCCTCGACCAGCACGGGGTCGGCGCTGCCCACCTTGAGCACCAGGCTGAGATGGCCGCCCAGGTACCCGCCGACCGTGGCCACCACCCCCCCGGCCACGCCCAGGACCACGGCCCTGCCGTGCCGGCGGCGCAGCCGGGCGGCCAGCGAGGCGGCGTAGAGGCTCAAGGCGGTGGTGTTGACGGCGGCGTGCACCACGCCCACCCGCCGGGCCCGGCCGGTGGCCTCCCGCCACTCGGCCAGCCCGGAGACGAGCGTGGGCAGCGCGGCGGCCACGCCGAAGGCGACCAGCCCGGTGGCGGCCGGGCGGGACCGGCGGCCGCCGAACAGGTCGAGCAGGGTGGCGCTCGTCCAGGCGCCGAGCGGGAAGTCGGTGAGCATCGGGTGCAGGGCATGGCCGATGGGCTCGCCGCGCAGGGCCGACCGGAGCTGCGGCGAGGCCAGCGCGGCGTCGGCCACCGCTGACAGCCCCCGCTCGGGGAGGTCGAGGACGCGGGCGGCCTCGATGCGCTGCACGGCGGCGGTGAGGGGCGGCGCGGTGACACCGGCCCGCGCCGGCGTCTGGTGGGGGAGGGTCATGGCGTCGTTCCTACCCGGCGCCGGCCGCCGGCGCTCTGCCTCTGCGCAGCGTCGCCCACGTCCCCCACCCGGCCTCGGCCGCCACCCCGTCCCACGTCCCCGGCAGGGCGGCGGCCACGTCGCCGGCGGGGAGGTGGATCGGGGTGGCGTCGCCCAGGGTGTTCACCCACACCACCACGCCGTCGGGCGCCAGCACCCGGTCCACCTCGGCGGGGAACAGGAACATGTTGACCAGCACCACCACGCCGGCCCGCCCGTCGGCCACCGGGAGCGCCGATGCGTCGGCCCGGAGGCGCAGCGGCGAGCGCCCGCCGGCCCGGGCCAGCATGGCGGCCGAGAGGTCGACGGCCATCACGGGGGAGAAGCGGGCGGCGAGCAGCGACGTGGCCAGGCCGGTGCCCGACCCGACCTCGAGGCAGGGCCGGTCGGGGAACCGGCCGCCCCTCGCCAGGGCGTCCTCCAAGGGCTCGAGGCGGCGGGCGTGGGCCCGCTCGTCCCAGGCGCCGGCCGCCTCGTCGAACATCGCCGCCACCTCGTGGGCCCGCTCGGGCGTCCAGCTCCCCGCCTCGAACGCCACCTGGCGGGTGACGAGGCGGACGGGGTGGTCGGGGCCGGCCAGCTCGGGGCGTCCTGGGTCGGCGGGGACCATCCGTTCCAGGGCGCGCACCACGGTGGGCGAGTATGGCCAGCCGGTAGCCTCGCCGCCATGTCCGACCTCCGGGCCACCATCGAGGACCTGTGGGCCCGTCGGGCCGAGCTGGAGATGGGCGACGGCGACGCCCTGGGCGCCGTGCGGGAGGCGGTGGGGCTGCTCGACACCGGCGAGGCACGGGTGGCCGAGGTCGACGACGCCGGCGAGGTGAGCGTCCACGCCTGGCTCAAGCAGGCCATCCTCCTGTTGTTCAAGCTGTCGGCCATGGAGACGGTGGAGCTCGGGCCCTTCGAGTACGCCGACAAGATCCCGCTCAAGCGCGGCTACCAGGCGGCCGGCGTGCGCGTGGTGCCCGGCGCCTCGGCCCGCTGGGGCTCGTTCCTCGAGCGCGGCGTGGTGATGATGCCGAGCTACGTCAACATCGGCGCCCGGGTGGGGGCGGGGACCATGGTCGACACCTGGGCCACCGTCGGGTCGTGCGCCCAGGTCGGGGCCAACGTGCACCTCTCCGGCGGCGTCGGGCTGGGCGGCGTGCTCGAGCCCCCCCAGGCGGCGCCCGTCGTCATCGGCGACGAGGCCATGATCGGCAGCCGCTGCATGATCACCCAGGGCGCCCGGGTCGGAGCCGGTGCCGTGTTGGCCGAGGGCGCCGTGCTGAACCCGGGGATCCCGGTGATCGACGTGGAGACCGGCGAGGAGCTCGGGCGGGGCGTCGTCCCCCCGTGGTGCGTGGCGGTGCAGGGCTCGCGGCGCAAGCAGTTCCCCGGCGGTGAGTTCGGGCTGCCGTGCGTGCTCGTGCTCAGGCGCCTCACCGAGGGTGAGCGCCACGACAAGGCCCAGCTCAACGACATCCTGCGCGAGCACGGCGTCGCCACGTGAGCGACCTCCTGGCCCTCACCGCCGAGCTGGTCGACATCCCCTCGGTGAGCCACGGCGAGGAGGCCATGGCCGACCACGTGGAGGCGGTGCTGCGGGGCGTCCCCTGGCTGGCCGTCGAGCGGCTCGGGTCCAACGTGGTGGCCCGCACCGACCTCGGCCGCGCCCAGCGTCTCGTCCTGGCCGGCCACCTCGACACGGTGCCGCCCAACGGCAACGAGCGGGCCCGGGTCGAGGGCGACGTGCTGTGGGGGCTCGGGGCGGCCGACATGAAGGCCGGGTGCGCGGTGTTCCTGGAGCTGGCCCGCACGGTGGCCGAGCCCGAGGTCGACGTCACCTACGTGTTCTACGAGTGCGAGGAGGTCGAGGCCCGCCACAACGGGCTGCGCCGCCTCCTGGCCGAGCGGCCCGATCTGGTGGAGGGCGACGCCGCCGTGCTCGGCGAGCCCACCGGCGCCCGCGTGGAGGCCGGATGCCAGGGGACGCTGCGCGTGGCCGTCAGCCTCGCCGGCGAGCGGGCCCACACGGCGCGGCCGTGGATGGGGACGAACGCCATCCACCGCCTGGCGCCCGTGCTCGAGCGGGTGGCGGCCTTCGAGGGGCGCCGGCCGGTGCTCGACGGGTGCGAGTTCGCCGAGGCGTTCCAGGCGGTGCGGGTGGCCGGCGGCGTGGCCGGCAACGTGGTGCCCGACCGGGTCAGGGTGGAGCTCAACCACCGCTACGCGCCGGACCGGAGGGCCGAGGAGGCGCTCACCCACCTGCGTCACGTCCTCGGCCCCGCCGTCGACGAGGCGCGGGGCGACACCATCGAGCTCGTCGACTTCGCCGACGGCGCCCCGCCCGGCCTGGGCCACCCGCTGCTGGCC
>JALYMX010000060.1 GCA_030773495.1 Actinomycetota bacterium
CCACTACGCCGGCCACGCCACCGCCATCGTCAGCGTGGCCGACGACGGCGGCTCCAGCGGGCGGCTGCGCGACGCCCTCGGCATCGCCCCGCCCGGCGACATCCGCCGGTGCCTGGTGGCCATGGGCGACCCCGACTCGATGTGGGGCAAGGCCTTCGAGCACCGCTTCGGCAGCGGCGAGCTCGAGGGCCACGCCGTGGGCAACCTGGTCATCGCCGGCCTGGCCGCCGCCACCGGCGACTTCCTGGCCGCTCTCGACGAGGCCGGTCGCCTGCTGGGCGCCACCGGGCCGGTGCTGCCCGCCACCACCACGCCGGTGCAGCTGCAGGCCGAGGGCGAGGACGGGCCCATCGCCGGGCAGGTGAAGGTGGCCAAGGCGGGGCGCATCCGCCGCGTGTCGATCGTCCCCGCCGACGTGCAGCCCCCGCCGGCCGCCCTCGAGGCCCTGGCCGCCGCCGACCAGGTCGTGCTGGGGCCCGGCTCGCTGTTCACCAGCGTGCTGGCCGCCCTGGCCGTCCCCGCCCTCAAGCAGGCGGTCGGGGCGAGCCCCGGGCGCAGGGTCTACGTCTGCAACCTGGGGCCCCAGGAGGCGGAGACGGCCGGGTTCGACGCCGCCGCCCACGTGGAGGCCCTGCTGGACCACGGCGTGGAGATCGACGCCGTGCTGTGCGACCCCCGCTTCGTGCCCACCCGCCCCCTTCCTGTGCCCGTCCACCACCGCGAGCTGGCCGACCCCGACAGCCGTGCCCACGACCCGGCGAGGCTGGCAGGTGCCCTCGCCGATCTGCTCGGATAGGGTTCGGGTCGACGCGACAGGACGCGACGAGACGCGACGAAATCGGGAGGACACATCATGGCGGTGCGGGTCGGCATCAACGGGTTCGGGCGCATCGGGCGCAACTTCTTCCGGGCGGCGAGAGCGTCGGGGGCCGACCTCGAGGTCGTCGCCGTCAACGACCTGGTCCCGCCGGCCACCAACGCCCACCTGTTGAAGTACGACTCCACGCACGGGCGCCTCGACGCCGAGGTGGTGTCGAGCGACGACGCCATCAGCGTGGACGGCAAGGAGATCAAGGTCTTCGCCGAGCGCGACCCGGCCAACCTCCCGTGGGGCGACCTCGGCGTCGACGTGGTCGTCGAGTCCACCGGCTTCTTCACCGACGGCGAGAAGGCGTCGGCCCACATCAAGGGCGGCGCCCCCCGGGTCGTCATCTCCGCCCCGGCCACCAACGTGGACGGCACCTTCTGCGTGGGCGTGAACGACGACACCTTCGACCCCGGCCAGCACAAGGTCATCTCCAACGCCTCGTGCACCACCAACTGCTTCGTGCCCATGGTGAAGGTCCTCGACGACGCCTTCGGCGTGGAGAAGGGCCTCATGACCACGGTGCACGCGTACACCAACGACCAGAACCTGCTCGACCTGGCCCACAAGGACCTGCGCCGGGCCCGGGCGTCGGCGGTGAACATCACCCCGTCGTCCACCGGCGCCGCCCGCGCCACGGGCCTGGTCCTCCAGGCCATGCAGGGCAAGCTCGACGGCACCGCCTTGCGGGTGCCCGTGCAGGACGGCTCGGTCACCGACCTGGTGGCCATCCTCGGCCGCGAGGTCACCGTCGACGAGGTGAACGCCGCCTTCGCCAAGGCGGCCGAGGACGGAGCCCTCGCCAAGGTGCTCGTCTACACCGAGGACCCGATCGTGTCGTCCGACATCATCGGCTCGCCGGCCAGCTGCACCTTCGACTCCCAGCTCACCATGGCCATGGGCAGCCTGGTGAAGGTGCTGGGCTGGTACGACAACGAGTGGGGCTACTCGAACCGCCTGGTCGACCTGTCCCTCATCGTCGGCGCCGCCAACCAGCAGTAGTAGTGGACCTCCCCCAGCTGGAGGACCTCCCGGATCCTTCGGGCAAGCGGGTCCTGCTCCGCGCCGATTTCAACGTGCCCATGAGCAACGGGCGCATCGACGACGACCTGCGCATCCGGGCCGCCCTGCCCACCATCGAGTGGCTGACCGAGCACGGCGCCACCGTCACCGCCTGCACCCACCTGGGCCGGCCCAAGGGCGCCCCCGACCCGAAGTACTCCGTCGAGCCCGTGCGCCAGCGCCTGGCCGAGCTGGCGCCGGGGGTCGAGCTGCTCGAGAACCTGCGCTTCGACGCCGGCGAGGAGGCCAACGACCCCGCCTTCGTCGACCGCCTGGTCGAGGGCCAGGACCTCTACGTGAACGACGCCTTCGGCGCCGCCCACCGGGCCCACGCCTCCATCGTCGGCCCGCCGGCCCGCCTGCCCAGCGCCGCCGGCCGCCTGCTGGCCCGCGAGGTGGAGGTGCTGGGCGGCCTGCTGGAGGCGGAGGCGGCCCGCCCGTTCGTGGCCGTGCTGGGCGGCTCGAAGGTGAGCGACAAGCTGGCCGTCATCAAGGCCCTCCTCGACCGCGTCGACGTGCTGGTCATCGGCGGGGGCATGTGCTTCACCTTCCTCAAGGCCCTGGGCCACGAGGTGGGCGACTCGCTGCTCGAGGAGCACATGGTGGACACCTGCCGGGACCTGCTCGACTCCGGCCGGCGCATCATGATCCCCACCGACGTGGTCGTCCTCGACGCCGCCGGCACGATCGGCGACCCCGACGCCGGCGGGGAGGTCGAGACCGTCGGCCGCGACGTCCCGGCCGGGTGGAAGGGGCTCGACGTCGGGCCGGCCACCGCCGCCGAGTTCGCCGAGGAGGTGAGGGGCGCCGGCACGGTGCTGTGGAACGGCCCGATGGGAGTCTTCGAGGACCCCCGCTTCGCCGCCGGCACCCGGGCGGTGGCCGAGGCCATGGCCGAGTCGAAGGGCTTCACCGTGGTGGGCGGCGGCGACAGCGCCAGCGCCCTCGCCGCCTTCGGGCTGGCCGATCGCGTCGACCACCTCTCCACCGGCGGGGGGGCGTCGCTCGAGTTCATCGAGCAGGGCGACCTGCCCGGGCTGCGGGCGCTGCGGGAGTCCGCCCGTGGCTGAGGGCGCCCGCAAGCCGCTCCTCAGCGGCAACTGGAAGATGCACCACAACCACTTCGACGCCATCCAGGTGGTCCAGCGCCTCTCCTACGCCCTCGACGACCGTGACTACGACGCCGTCGACGTGTCGGTCCACCCCACCTTCGTGGCCCTGCGCTCGGTGCAGACGGTGATCGACGCCGACCGACTGCGCATCGTGCTGGGCGCCCAGAACTGCCACTGGGAGGAGAAGGGCGCCTTCACGGGCGAGGTGAGTGCCCCCATGCTGGCCAAGCTCAACGTGAGCTACGTGATCGTGGGCCACTCCGAGCGCCGGGAGCTGTTCGGGGAGACCGACGAGGCGGTGAACCGCAAGGCCAAGGCCGTCTTCGCCGCCGGGATGACCCCCATCATGTGCGTGGGCGAGACCCTCGACGAGCGGGAGGCCGGCGGGGCCGAGGCCAAGGTCGACGGGCAGGTGCGGGCCGGCCTGGCCGGCCTCACCCCCGAGCAGGTGGCATCGATGGTGATCGCCTACGAGCCCATCTGGGCCATCGGTACCGGGCGCACGGCCACCGCCGACGACGCCCAGGGCATGTGCGCCCTCATCCGGCGCGCCGTGGGAGAGCTTTGCGGCGACGCCGCCGCCGGTTCCATTCGCATCCAGTACGGCGGGTCGGTGAAGCCCACCAACACCGCCGAGCTCATGGCCCAGCCCGACATCGACGGCGCCCTGGTAGGCGGCGCCAGCCTGGACCCGGACGATTTCTCCCGCATCGTCCGGTATCGCCTGTCGTCCGGCTAACTACGCGCAACTGGTACCGTGAGGTGAAGTGCTGACCGCTGCCATCGTGGTGATTCACGTCATCGTCTCGTTGCTGCTGGTGCTGCTGATCCTGCTGCACAGCGGCCGGGGCGGGGGGCTCTCCGACATGTTCGGGGGCGGCATGGGCAGCGCGGCGGCAGGGTCCACCGTCGTGGAGCGGAACCTCGATCGCATCACGGTCACCACCGCGGTGATCTTCGCCTTCACCACCACCATCCTGGCCATCCGGCTCCAGTGACGAGCCGGGCGGTGGCCGGGCGCTAGCCCCCTCCGGGGCCGAAGGAGGACTTCCCCGTGTTCGCACGCAGGCGCCGCACGCTGCCGCTGGTCGCCGTCGCACTGAGCCTGTCGTTGGTGGCCGCCGCCTGTGGCGGGGGCGACGACGAGGGCGGCCCCGACGGCGCCACAGCTGGCCAGGGCGCCGGCGACCCCGTCCCGGGCGGTCGCCTCGTCGACCTCCAGAACTTCTCGGTGGGGGAGCCGGAGCACCTCGACCCCGCGTTGTCCTCGTCGGTCCAGGATTCCCAGCCGGCCCAGCTGATCTTCGACGGGCTCACCGAGACGGACTACAAGACCGGCGAGCTCAAGCCCATGGTCGCGGAGTCGTACGAGAGCAACGACGACGCCACCGTGTGGACGTTCAAGCTCCGCGACGACGTCACCTTCTCCAACGGCGACCCGGTGCTGCCCAGCGACTTCAAGGTGGCCTGGGAGCGGGTGGTGCAGAAGGAGATGGCCTCCGACGTGGCGTACCACCTCGACCCCATCAAGGGAAAGGCGGCCGTCGACGCGGGCACGACCAAGGAGCTCAGCGGTGTCAAGGCCAACGACGAGGACATGACGCTCACCGTCGAGCTGGAGGCCCCCTACAGCACGTTCCCCTTCACCGTGTCCCATCTGGTGTTCTCACCCGTGCCCAAGAAGGTGGTTCAGGGCTTGGCCGACCAGACGAAATGGGAGCAGGGCGTGATGATCGGCAACGGGCCGTTCAAGATGAAGGAGCCGTGGGTCCACGAGCAGCGCGTCACGCTGGTCCGCAACGAGACGTACTGGGGCGGCCTCAACGACCACAAGGCCTACCTCGACGAGATCGAGTTCCGCATCTCGAAGGACATCGACTCGGCCTTCGCCGACTTCGAGGCGGGCAACGGGCAGACGGGCTACATCCCGCCCGGCCGCTTCGCCGAGGCCGAGCAGCAGTACGCCGACCGCAACACCATCACCCCGTCGCTCGGCACGTACTACTGGGTGTTCAACATGAAGGACCCGGCCGTCGGCGGCCCCGAGAACAAGGCCCTGCGGGAGGCCATCGCCCTGGCCATCGACCGCCAGGCCATCGTCGACACCGTCTACAGCGGCTCACGGCAGGTGGCCACCGGCATGACGCCGCCCAGGATGCCCGGCTACAAGGAGGGGCTGGACAAGGAGTCGGCCCGAGACGTGGAGGCGGCGAAGGCGAAGCTCCGCGAGTACGGCAAGACGCCGCCCACCATCAAGCTCAACTTCAACGCCGGGTCGGGCCACGAGCCCGTCGCCGCCATCGTGCAGGCCAACCTGAAGGACATCGGGATCAACACCACGCTCGATCCCCGGGACCGCACCACCTACTTCAGCACCATCCGTGAAGGGACCGGGCAGTTCGCCCGGGCGGGATGGATCGCCGACTACGTGTCGTACGACAACTTCACCTACCCCATCTACCACACCAAGGCGATCGGCGGTGACAACCTGGCGTTGTACAGCAACCCGAAGGTCGACCAGCTGATCGACGACGCCCGAAAGACCACGGACGAGGACGACCGCAGCGAGCTCTACCAGGAGGCGGAGCGGATCGTGCTCGACGACCAGGCCTTCATCCCCCTCAACTGGTACACCGGCGCCATCGTGTTCGCCCCCGAGGTGCACAACGTCGTGCAGAGCCCGCTGCAGTTCGTGGACTACGGCGAGATCTGGCTGAAGAAGTAGCGGACCCGGTCGCGAGGTTCTCGTGGTCGGGTACATCCTGCGCCGGTCGTTGCTCGTGGTCCCCGTGGTGTGGGGCGCCATGACGCTGCTGTTCCTCGTGTTCTTCATCCTGCCCGGCGACACCGTCGATCAGCTCGTGGGGGAGGGCAAGGCGGTGACGCCGGCCGTTCGGGCCAACATCGAGGCCAAGCTCGGGCTCGACCAGCCGTGGTACGTCCAGTACGGCCGCTACTGGGCGCGGGTGGGGCAGGGCGATCTGGGCGAGTCCTTCCAGACGAACCGCTCCGTCAACGACGTCCTCGAGTCCACCGCACCGGCCAGCGTGCGGCTCGCCTTCTGGGCCATGGTGGTCGAGGTGGCGATCGGGGTCACCGTCGGGCTGGTCTCGGCCATCAAGCGCTACTCGTTCATCGACACCCTCACCACCGTGTCGACCACCATGCTCATCGCCGTCCCGGTGTTCGTGCTGGGCTACATCCTGCAGATCATGCTGGGCGTCTACGCCTTCCAGCACGAGTTCCCGGAGTGGGCCCGCTTCCCGGTGCAGGGCATCGGCCCGAACTCGTGGAGCTTCTTCCTCTTCCCCACCAACGGCCAGTGGCGCTACCTCGTGCTACCGGTGATCGCGCTGGCCTCGGTCCACACCGCCGTGGTCGCCCGCATGACGCGGACGACGATGCTCGAGGTCAACAGGGCCGACTACATGCGTACGGCGGCCGCCAAGGGGCTCACGCCCCGCCGGATCATCTTCAAGCACGGCCTCAAGAACGCCATGATCCCGGTGGTGACGCTGATCGGCATCGACCTCGCCACCCTGATCGGCTCGGCCATCCTCACCGAGACGGTGTTCAACTGGCCGGGCGTCGGCTCGACCATCGCCCGAGCCCTCGGGGCTCAGGACGCGCCCATCGTGCTCGGGCTGTCCCTCGTCGTGGTGCTGGCCTACGTGGTGATCAACCTGATCGTCGACATCAGCTACGCCTTCTTCGACCCCCGCATCCGCTACGGGTCGGAGGTGACGCGCTGATGGCCACGGAGATGACGGCGGCCACGCACACCGAGCCGGCCGGCGTCCCCGCCCAGGTGGAGATCCTGCCCGTCGACCCGCGCCTCACCACCCGGGGCTACATCTGGCGCCGGTTCCGGCGCAACAAGCTGGCCCTCGTGGGGCTGGGCATCTTGGCGCTGCTGGTGGTGGCCGCCGTGTTCGCCCCCGTCCTCACGTCGTACGACCCCACCGCCATCGACACCGCGGCCAGCCGCAGGTCCCCGAGCCGGGCCCACTGGTTCGGCACCGACCTGCTCGGGCGCGACCTGTTCACCAGGGTGGTCTACGGGGCTCGGGTGTCCCTGCGGGTGGGGATCTTCGCCACCCTGATCGCCGCCAGCGTCGGGATGCTGGTGGGGGCCGTCGCCGGCTATTACGGCGGCACGCTCGACGCCCTGGTCATGCGGGTCACCGACATCTTCCTGGCCTTCCCCTACATCCTCGCCGCCATCGTCATCATCAGCGTCATCGGGGCGGGTGAAACCACCGTGGTGGTCGTGATCGGCTTCCTCGGCTGGATGACGATGGCCCGCATCTTCCGCTCGAGCATCCTGCAGATCAAGGAGACCGAGTACGTCGAGGCGGCCCGGGCCATGGGCGGGCGCGACCTGCACATCATCCTCCGCCACATCCTCCCCAACGCCGTGCAGCCGGTCATCGTGATGGGCACCATCTTCGTGGGCACCGCCGTGCTGGCCGAGGCTGCGCTGTCGTTCCTCGGCGTCGGGATCACCGAGCCCACGCCGGCGTGGGGACTCATGGTGAACGACGGCCGGCGCTTCCTGTTCACCTCACCCCACCTGCTGTTCTTCCCGGGGATGGCCATCTTCGTGACGGTGATGGCCTTCGTGTTCGTCGGCGACGGGCTGCGTGACGCGCTCGACCCCCGTCTGCGATGAGGAGCACGTAGTGGCTCGCGAGGACGGGGTCGTCGAGCTCGAGCCGGCGGTGCCGCGCCCGCCCGACTGGACGAGGGCCGTGCTGTCGGTGCGGGACCTCGAGGTCTCCTTCCCCACCGACGCCGGCACCGTGAAGGCCGTCGACGGCGTCTCGTTCGACGTCGATGCCGGCGAGCTGCTGGGAATCGTGGGTGAGTCGGGCTCGGGCAAGAGCGTGACCTCGCTCGCCATCCTCGGCCTCCTGCCGAAGACGGCGGTAGTGACCGGGGAGGTCCTGTTCCGCGGGGAGAACGTGCTCGCCATGGACGACGAGGCGCGACGGAAGCTCCGTGGCTCCAAGATCGCCATGGTGTTCCAGGACGCCCTGGCGGCGCTGAACCCCGTGTTCAAGGTCGGCAACCAGATCAGCGAGGCCGTCGCCGTCCACCACAAGGTGTCCCGAAAGGAGCGCCGTGAGCGCGCCGTCGAGTTGCTCGACCTGGTGGGTATCCCCCAGCCGGCGAAGCGGGCCGAGCAGTACCCCCACGAGTTCTCCGGGGGGATGCGCCAGCGGGCGATGATCGCCATGGCCATCGCCAACGAGCCCGACCTGCTCATCGCCGACGAGCCCACCACCGCCCTCGACGTCACCATCCAGGCGCAGGTGCTCGAGGTTCTCGAGCGCGCCCAGGACCGCACCGGGTCGTCCATCCTGCTCATCACCCATGACCTCGGCGTCGTTGCCGGACTCGCCGACCGGGTGCTGGTGATGTACGCCGGCAAGCAGGTGGAGATCGGATCGGTGGACGACGTGTTCTACACGCCGCGCCATCCCTACACCTTGGGGCTGCTGGCCTCGCTGCCCCGCGTCGACGACGACAACGGGCGGCACCGACGGCTCCCGGCCATCCCCGGACAGCCGCCGTCGCTCATCCACGTGCCCACCGGGTGTGCGTTCCACCCCCGCTGCCGGTTCGCCGACCTCCCGGAGCCGTGCAGCACGCAGGTCCCGGCCCTGTTGCCCGCCGGCTCGCTCGGGCAGCGCTCGGCATGCCACTTCCGGGACGACCTCGGTGGTGTCACGCCCGACTCGTGGCGCCGAGGCGACGAGGTGGAGGACCGGTGACGGCCACCCCCATCACGTCGCAGTCGGAGGAGGCGCCGCCGGCGGCCGAGACCGTCCTCGAGGTCAAGGACCTGGTGAAGCACTTCCCCGTGCGGGCCGGGTTCCTCCGCCGCCAGGTGGGCGAGGTCCACGCCGTGTGCGGGGTGAGCTTCGACCTCGAGCGGGGCGAGACGCTCGGGTTGGTGGGGGAATCGGGGTGCGGCAAGTCCACCACGGCGCGGATGGTGGTGCGCCTCATCCAGCCGACCGCCGGCTCGGTGAAGTTCGAGGGCCAGGAGGTGCTGACCGCCGGCGCCAAGCAGATGCGCCGGCTGCGGCGCGAGATGCAGATCGTCTTCCAGGACCCGTATGCGTCGCTCAACCCCCGCATGAAGGTTCGCTCCACCATCGCCGAGCCGCTGCAGATCCACGGGCTCTACGGGAAGGATGGCGCCGACCGGGTGATGGAGCTCATGCAGCTCGTGGGGCTCAGGGCGGAGCACGCCGAGCGCTACCCGCACGAGTTCTCCGGCGGGCAGCGCCAGCGCGTCGGCCTCGCGCGGTCACTGGCGCTCAACCCCGACCTCATCGTGGCGGACGAGCCGGTGTCGGCGCTCGACGTGTCGATCCAGGCGCAGATCATCAACCTGCTCGAGGACCTCCAGGAGGAGTTCAACCTCACCTACCTGTTCATCGCGCATGACCTCGCCGTGGTGCGGCACATCTCGGACCGGATCGCGGTGATGTACCTGGGCAGCATCGTCGAGGTCGCGCCCGCCGCGGAGCTCTACGCCAACCCGCGCCACCCGTACACGATCGCGTTGCTGTCGGCCGTGCCCATCCCCGACCCCGTCGTCGAGGCGAGCCGCGAGCGCATCATCCTCCAGGGCGACATGCCCTCGCCGGCGGACCCTCCGCCCGGCTGCCGCTTCCACACGCGCTGTCCCTTCATCCAGCCGACCAGGTGCCGCGACGAGGTGCCGCTGCTGCGGCCGTTGTCGACAGGACACACCGCCGCCTGCCACTGGGCGGAGGAGATCGCGCGTGGCGAGATCACCCCGCACGAGAATCCGCTGGCTGGAACCCTCCCGACCTGACGTCGGTTACATTGACGACCCTCGGCCCTGCGC
>JALYMX010000061.1 GCA_030773495.1 Actinomycetota bacterium
GCTCGAGGGCGAGGAGCTCGCGGCACCGGGCGATGCACTCGGTCCAGTTGGCGCGCTGGTACTCGTGGCGGGCGAGCAGCCATGTCGCCAGCGTCGGCGCGGACGCGCGCAGCCGGGCGGCGAGCGCCGTCACCTCCGCCTCGTCGTTCTCGTCGAGGCGGAGTTCGACGAGGAACCGAGCCGCCTCGTGCTCGCCCGGCGCCCGCGTCACGATGCCGTCGAGCACGTCGACGGCGTCGGTCCGGTTGCCGGCGGCGAGCAGGGCGGCGGCGAAGCGGGCGCCGACAGCGGGGTGCCCGGGCCAGCGGTCGTGGGCGGCCGCGAGGAGGTCGACGTCAGCCTCGGGGTCGTGCTCGGCCTTGGGGTCGCGCTCGTCCTCGGCGTCGAAGGCGGCCAGCAGCTCCTCGGGCGCCCGCGGGAGGTCGGTGTCGGCGACCAGGCTCGCGACCTGCTCGTCGAGGGCGGCCAGCCCGCCTCCCACGCTGCCCGGCTCGCGCAGGTGAGACGCGAGCCGGCGGGCGGTGCGGGCCGCTTCGGCCGCCACGAAGCGTCGCCCGCGGTCCACGGCCAGCTCGCCGTGGACCAGCGCCACCTCGACCCCGTCCCGCCACGATCCCAGCTCCTCGAGGGCGCCCACCATCCGGCGCAGCGAAGCGCCCAACGCCGGGTCGTTGGGCATGGCGCCGGCGGCGACGAGCAGGCGGGCGGCCCGGGACCACCAGCGCATGTCGGACCGGGCGATCGTTTCCGCCGGTGGCAGCACCCGGGCTGCCACGGCGTGCTCGCTCACCGACGCAAGGGCGTACGCGCTCCTCGTGCGGGCCTCGATCCGGCGGGCCTCATGGTCCGGGTCCGTGTCTGCCTTGACGAAGTTGTCGGCGGCGCGAGTGCACTCGTCGTACCGGCCGAGGGCGAGGAGCGCCTCGAGGCGGGAGACGATCGTGGTGAACTCCTCGGAGTGGCGACCGTCCATGGCGGCGTGGGTCTCGTCGAGGGCGGCCATCGCCTCGGCGGGCCGGCCCAGGTCGGTCAGCGCGGCGGCCCGCTCAGCCGTGAGGCAGGCGAAGCACGGCCAGTTGGGGTTGATGGAGGAGAGTGCCTCTTCGGCGACGGCCAGCCGCTCAGGCGCCCACCCGACGGCATCGGTGCGGGCGTAGCAGATGGCGACGTCCTGCACGGTGCAGATCGCCTGGGGACAGCCCCGGGTCTCCTCCTGGTGGGCGGCGTCGAGCGCGGCGATGGCGTCGGCGAGCGCCACCTCCCCCTCGCCCCTCGAGTGGCGAGCCTGGAGGTGCCAGTGACGCAGGTACACCTCGATCCAGCGCGCGCCCAACGACCGGGCCAGTCCCAGCCCCTCCCGGGCGAGCGCGTCGGCCTCGTCGTAGCGGTGGGCCACGGCGGCGGTCGGCAGCTCGGTCAGAATCCAGGCCAGGCGGCCGTGGCCGGACTCGTACAGTTCGGGGAGCGCCTCGTCGAGCCAGCCGAAGATGTTCATCCCCCATCCTCCAGCAGGAACGTGATGGCCGCCGTGAACTCGGCCAGTGCGGCATCGAGTTCGTAGCCGCCGGCGCCGGGCCCGGCGGTGAGCCGCTTAAGGGCCCGGAGCAGCCCGGTGGCCACCGGGTGCCTCCGCTCGGGGGGAACCTCGAGGAGCCGGGCGACGGCCGGGTTGTCGAGGTTGAGGAACACCCTCCGCCGGACGGTGCCGTCGATCGTCGCGGTGTAGGCCCGGGCCAGCGCGAGGGCCGAACGGCTGATGCGGGCGTCGGCCTCGTCCGACTCGAGCCGCTTTTTCAACTCGACCTCGCGGTCGGGGAAGCACACCAGGGGCAGGCAGGCCGGGGCGAAGCGGGCCGGCACCACGTCGTCGCCAGGGTCGCCGATGGCGTCGGCGAACCACCGGCGCGCCGCCTCGTCGAGGGGCGCCGAGGCGAAGACCTGGCGGTCGCCCCGGGCGGTGCCCAACTCGACCACCTCGACGTGGCGGTCAGCACCCCACCCGCGCAGGAAGGGCAGCACCGCGTACCGGCTGCCGGAGGCGATCGGCACCTTCATGGCCCGAAAGACCGTCTCCTCGAAGCCTCCCGCCTCGCCCACACCGACGTGGACCCGCCCGCGACTGCGGCGGACGATCTCCCGCACGTGCAGCTCGCCCTCGGTGGTCGGCACCGTCACAGCGTCGGCCAGCAGGGCGAAGAGGCCGGGGTCGGCGACGGCCGCGCCCAGCAGGTACTCGTTGTGGCGGCGCAGCACCCGGCGCCACGCCTCCGGCTCGTCGCCGGGCAGGCGGCCGAGCCCGGCGACCAGCTGCCGGGCGATCGAGTCGCGCAGGGCAAACCAGGCCTCGTCCCGCTGCAGGTCCTCCCGCGACGCGGTGGGGCGCAGCGCGGGTGACTCCACGACTCCCCCGACGAAGCCGGCCCACGGCGGCAGCAGCTCGCGGGCGTCGTCGTCGAGCAACATGCCCCGCACGAACACCGACAGGTTGCGGTTGTCGAGGGCGCCGTAGGTCTTCGCGCCCTGGACCCACAGCAATCCCCGCACCTCGCAGTGGTCAGACGGCTCGACGGGGATGGTGGCCAGCGGCTCCAGCGGCTCGAAGGCGGCGGCAAACTCCCGCCGGCGCCGGGCCGCCTCCACCGGGTGCTCGACCGCCCCGCCGTCCCCGGGGCGCCACGGCGGCTCGAGGTTCAGCGGTTCCGAGGCGTCCCCCACGTACACGGGGACGCGCAGCAGCACGCAGAACCGCCTCGTCACCTGGGCGAGGGTTGGCGGGTCGCACAGCGGCGCGGCCGCGTCGGTGAGCTCGACCACCACCCGGGTCCCCGGCTCCTGGGGCGCCACCTCCCGCAGTGTGTACTGGCGACCGCCGGCGCTCTGGTACCACCACCCCCGCGTCCGGTCACGGAACGAGGTCGTCTCGACGCTCACCCGCCGGCCGACGACGAAGGCCGACAGGAACCCGACACCGAACAGCCCGATCAGGTCCTCGCTCCCGCTCGCCTCCCGCACCTGGCGGGTGGCGCCGGCCCCGATGGTGGCCAGGAAGCCGGCGATCTCGTCGTCGGTCATGCCGGTGCCGTCGTCCCACACAGTGAGTGTGCGCCGCACGGGGTCGGCCGACAGCCGGATCTCGCCCCCCTCGAACCCGAGGTCCTCCATGCGGCGCCGCACGATCGAGTCGTGGGCGTTCTGCACCAACTCCCGGATCGCCACCGTCGGCGTGGTGTACAGGTGGCTGCCCAGCAGCTGCAGGACGCCGTCGACGTCGACGTCGGTTACCCGAAGATCCACGGCACCTCCACGGTCTTCGATCGCCGCGGCCCGATATTGGCCGACTCCGAGCCCTGGAGGATCACCTCGGGAAGACAATCCATCGGACGTGCTTGTCGGGGCACGTACCGGAAGGTCATCGGCGTGCTCCGGGCCCCGGCGTCAACGCCGAGGTCGAGCGCGCTCACGCCCCCGTCGCCGAAGGACACGTCGAGGTCTCCCCGCAAGGCGGCAACCGCCGGAGTGGCCGACTGGACGAGTAGCGACGCGGTGACGGCGACGACCAGGGGAAGGACGCGCCAAAGAGGTTTCACGATCTCGCTATCGGCCGCTTCCATCGGGAGTTGAGCGCCCACGGACGACGACGGGACGACAGCGCCTTCCAATGAGATCCAGTCCGACGACAGGGCGACTATGCCTTCTACGACTCCCGGCCGGCTCTGCGGCTCGCGAAGGGCGACACGGGCGGGAAGGGTTCGGTTCTGTTCGCAGTGATTGAACAAGGGGCCACGCGCTGATCGGCCATTAGGGGGTGACCTCCGAGGGAGCGTCCTACGCCACCTGCCTCTCCCGCAAATCCATAATGGAACCGTGAACAGACTCTGGAGTTGGGTCGACTCCCTAGGCGTTGGCCAACGGGTCGTCCTAGTGGTGGCGTCGGGCGTCGGGATGTCTGTAGTCGCGTCCACGATCAGTGCTCTACTGCTCGGGCGGCAACCGGACGGTGGCTGGTTCGCCTACGCACCGACCACTTCGATCACCTTTTCCCCGGAGTTCCAGGGGGATACTTGGAGGACGGTGGCGTGGGGGCTGGTGTGGGTTGCCGCAGCTTCCATCTGGGCTGCGTTCAGCGTTCGGGCGCTCAGAACAGGCCGACCACGCGGGGAGTAGTGGGACCTAGCGGCGGGCGTCTGAGTCTGGGACGCGCCAGACCGACGTTCCTCAGCCCGACCCAAGTCCGCCAACAAGCCCCGACGTCGCCACCCCGAGAACCGGCGGACCGAGCGTTCAGGGCCACGAACGAAGATGGACGAATCCCGTACCAATCTAGGAAGACGGTCCGCTCGCAGCTGGCAATCAGCGGAGTTTCTGGCGTTGACGCCACTCGCTGAACCATTGCTCCCTCAGTATACGCATCATACGACGGCTCGCCCTGGGATGGCGGTCTTGCCGCGATCGCCGGACCAAGAGCACGGCGAAATAGGCGACGCTTCCGACGATCACGGCGATGCTGAGTGGAATGGCGACGTGATCCGGCACGTCCTCCACACGATTGGTGAACAACGGGCGAACCATCTGTATGGCGAAGAAAATCGCAATCCCGATGCCGCTGGTGACGGCAGTTACGGCGGCGTTGCGGCGAGCGGCCTCGTCGCGTGGGTTCGACCGCGAGGAGCTCGCGAAGTAGTGCACGGCCTCCCGGTGACGACCCTGACCCGCGAGTGCTGCACCCATGTTGTTCAGGACCTCGGCGTTGTCCGGTTCACAGCCGAGCGCCTCGCGGAAATGCCGCTCCGCATCTACCCAACGTTGCCTCCGCAAATCGACGAGCCCTAGAGCGTTGTGGCCTGCGATGTCCCTGGGCGCCAGACGCACCGCGTGTGCAGCTGCGGTCTCAGCCTTGTCGAGCTGACCGGCGTCGGTCGCGCTTTCTGCGAGAACGACGTAGCAGTACGCCACGCTCGGGTCGCGGCGCACAGCCTCCTCGGCGGCCGCCACGGCCTGCAGGTGGCGTCCCATCTCGTTGAGCGCACGCGAGCGGAGCCGGTGCGGCCACTCGTTGTCCGGCGCGCAGCCGGCGGCGAGGTCCGCCTCACGCAGTGCGTCGGAGAACTGGCCGAGCTCGAGGTAGGCGACCGCCAGGAGGCAACGGGACATATCGTTGTCCGGGTCGGAGGTGAGCGCGCTCCGCAGTTCGGAGACCGCTTCGGATGGCCTGTGCAGGCTGAGCATCACCTGGGCTCGGTCGAGCCGTTGATCGGGATTCAGTTCGTCCTCCACTTGGGCCTCCTACGCCAGGCGCAGCTTGCGCAGATAGCCCAGCAGGTCGTCGTAGGCGCCGCCATCCTTGGCAAAGAGCACGTAGTTGCGGGCGACCTCGAACCACGGTCGGGTGCTCGGCGACACTTCACGGAGCGCTCGGCGCAGGTCCCCCATCCCGATTGGACGAGGCGAACCGGAGCTAATCGACTCCTCGAGGGCGAGTTCTGCCGCCGACTCGCATATGAGCCGAATATCAGCCCCTGAGTACCCGTCAGTAGCGCGCGCGAGCTCGCTCACGTCGACCCCGCTCACGGGCCGCCCGCGGAGGTTTGACTCGATGATCGCACCGCGCGCCGTTTCGTCGGGAGGAAGGACGAGGAGCGTGCGGTCGAACCGACCGGGGCGCCGGAGGGCCGGATCGACATCCCAGGGCTGATTGGTCGCGCCGACGACGAAGACGCCCTCGTTGTCGTCGCGGGCGCCGTCTAGTTCCGACAAGAACTGCACGACGACGTTCCGACCGGCCGAGTGGGTTAGGGCGCTGCGCTTGAGGCCCAGTGCGTCGACCTCGTCGAAGAACAGCACGCACGGGGCGTTGCGTCGGGCCGCTTCAAACAACTGGTGGACGTTGCGCTCGCTCTGGCCCAACCACATGTCGAGTACGTCATGGAGGCCGACGCTGAGAAACCGGGCGCCCAGTTCCCCGGCGAGCGCCCGAGCGAGGAACGTCTTGCCGCACCCGGGCGGACCGTAGAGGAGAAGTCCACCGCGCAGTGACTTTCCGTACATGGCGCGCAGCTCAGGGTTCCGCATCGGACCGAGGAATGACGTCTGGAGCCGACGCTTCACGTCCTCCAAGCCTCCGACGTCCTCGAGCTTTACCGTTGGGCGCTCCAGATCCCTTTGTCGAAAGACGTCGCGGAGGAAGCGATCGATCTCGTCCTCGTACTCAAGGAACACATCGTCGTTGCTGTTCACCACTCGAGCGGCCTGCGCCTCGACCGGGGGCCCCACATTCACGGTCCCGTCGATGGCGTCGACCATGCGCCGGTAGCGCTCCGCGAGGTTCTGCTCACCCGCTTCAGCAGCCGCGCGTGCGGCGAGCCGCAGCGCTGCGCCGTTGTCCGGCTGCCGAGCCAGGATGGTGCGGCATTGGTCGAGCGCTGCACCCGGATCGCCCTTGACGAGGACCTCAGCGAGGTGGAGGCGGAGCGCAACGTTGTCGGGCGCCGCAGCTACGGCTTCCAGGAGCGCGGCGATCACCTCGGGGTCGGGACCCGCTCCGCTCATCGGGCAACGACCGCTACTCGCAACGACCACGAACCCATAGCGCATGGTATCGGCAGGTTGGCGCCGGTTCGTGAGCGCGGCAGGGGCGACACTCCTGCTGTTCCGGCTTTCAGTCGGTGCTGACTCCCAGGCAGGGCCATGATGTCCTGGTGGGGTCTCGTCTCCTCCCTCTTGCTGTCGGCACTTCGCGTTGGCTGTCGTCACATTGACGGCAGCAGTTAGCGACGACGAGCGGCCTCCCGCTCGCGGCTGGCACCGGGGTGCTCGCAGCGTTTCTGCTTGTTCGGTACGTCTGGGCGTGGCGTCGAGCGAGGACCTGTCCAGAATACCGTCCTGTTGCCTACCGCCTTGGCGCCATTGTCGCTCTTGCCCTCTCGATGCTGCTGGTCGCTGGCGCCTTTTACGGCTTTCTGCTCGTGGTTAGCGGACGGATCGCTGTAGCGTCGGCTGCTGCCTGGCGGCTTTGGGTGTTTTCGTACTACGCCAGGCGCGGTTTAATGCCCTCTTCGCGAAAGCTGGTGAAGTCCCCGCAGGCGCCCTGACGCAGGGCATCCACCACGAAGGCCACCGGGCCTCCTGAACTGGTCAGTGAGAGCTGAACCAACAAGGAGGCCAGTGGCTGCGCTCGACGCTATGACGATCCGGCTCCACCTGCGCGGCATGCGGGTGCGAGAGGTGGTGGAGGACCTGCCCGAGCGGCTGGTGGTGGCCGTGGTGGCCATCTCCAGCGTGATCCGCT
>JALYMX010000062.1 GCA_030773495.1 Actinomycetota bacterium
CCGGGACCGTACACGTGGACCGGTGGGTTCCACTGGAGGATGGGCCAGCCCAGCAGGAACAGGTTGAAGTAGTCGCAGACGTGGTCGGAGTGGAGGTGGGTGACGAAGACCTCGTGGAGGCGGGACAGCAGGCGGGCCCGTCGCAGCTGGCGGGTGACCCCGCTCCCGCAGTCGACGACGTAGGTGCGCCGACCGACGACGAGGGCCTGCGAGATCCCCGATCGCACGGGCGACGGCAGAGGGCCCCCTGCCGTTCCCAGGAGCACCAGCGTCGCCGGCAGGTTGCTGCGCATACGTGGGAGGCGACCCTAGCCCCGAAGCCAACCGCCGGGCCGGGCGCGGCCGCCAGAGGGCATTCTTACTGGTCTATTGTGCGTCGGACACATAGCCGCGGGCGCCCTCGGGTGGGCCTCGCCGCAGCATGGGGAGGGGCCATGAGAGGTCGTCGATCGGGCGGTCCTTCGCCGCCACCGCCGTCGCCGTTCTGCTCGTCGCCGGTTGCGGGGACGACGACGCCGGCACGGCGGCCGGGGGCTCGGGCGACATCTGCGGCCAGATGGACGACATGGGCGACATGGCCGACACCACCCAGGCCCGTGAAGCCGGCCGCGTGGTCGAGGTGCGGATGCTGCCCGGAACCGGTTCGATCCGGCGACCGTGGCCGTCGAGATGGGCGAGACCATCACCTTCAGGTTGGTCAACGAGGACGACACGCTCCACGACTTCATGCTCGGCGACGAGGCGATGCAGGCCGAGCGCGACGAAGAGATGATGGAGATGGGCTCGGAGCCGATGGAGATGGACGACGAGCCGAACGCGGTGACGGTGAGGGGCGGGCAGACCAAGGAGCTCACGTCGACCTTCGACGAGGAGAGCACGGTGCGCTACGGGTGCCACCAGCCGGGCCACTACGCCGCCGGCGAGAAGGGCACCATCACGGTCTCGTGACCGCGGCGTTCCCCGACAGCGCCTCCAGCAGGGTCACCGTCTCCTCGGGGCCGGGCATGGCCGCGATCTCCTCGGCCACGACCCGGGCCTGCTCCCGGTACCCCGGCTCGTGGAGGAGGGCGTGGGCGTGCCGGTGGATCGCCTCGGCATCCACCTCGTGGGGGAGGAGGCGCGCGCCCACGCCGAGATCGGCGCAGCGCTGCGCGTTCCAGAACTGGTTCGCCCCCTGGGGCAACAGCAGCAGCGGCAGGCCATGACCGAGGGCGGCGAGGGTGGTGCCCGACCCGCCGTGGGCGACGACGGCGTCGCAGCGGGGAAGGAGCAGCGACTGGGGCAGGTAGCGCTCGACGTGCACGTTGGGCGGCTGCGGGCCCAGCTCCGCCGGGTCTCGGTTCGGCCCCACGGTCACGATCAGGTTCACCGGTTCGTGCCGCAGGCCCTCGACGGCCGCCTCGATCACCCCGGGGGCCTCGTTGTCCAAGGTGCCGAGCGTGACGTAGACCGTGGGCGCGGCGGCCAGCGCGTCGACCCAGGCAGGAAGGCCCTCGCCGGGCACGGCGTCGAACACCACGGGCCGCAGCGGGTGGGCCACTGCCCGGATGTCCTCGAGGTCGGGCGACTGCAGGCTGGGTGGGCAGATGTCGAGGTAGGCCGACGCGAACATACCGCCCAGCGGGCTGGGGCTCACGCCCCACTCCTGCCACAGCGGGGCGACCAGCTCGGCCCCGAGCCGGGAGAACTCCATGGGGAACATCGGTCCCAGGCTGTGGGCGGCCCACGGAACGCCGGCGTGGGCGGCGGCCACCGGCCCGGCGAAGTCGGTGACGTCGTGGACGACCAGGTCGGGCGCCCACTCGTCGATGACGGCAACCAGGTCGGGGACCTTGGCGGGTGCGGCCACCGCGGCGAACATCAGCGCCCCGAAGCGCCAGGCGTCCTCGGGGCCGAGGTCGCCGACCCCGGGGAGGGCCAGCGTGCGCTCCGCCACCCGCCCCGGGCCCAGGCCGGCGGGAAAGGCGGTGAACCCGGCCTGCTCGGCCCGGCCGCAGAAGCGTTGCTCGGTGGCGAAGCCGACCTCGTGGCCCGCAGCCTGGAAGGCCTGGGCGAGGGGCACCATGGGGTGGAGGTGGCCATAGCCGGGAACACAGGTGCACAGCACACGCACGTCGTCACCCTAGGCCGCGCCCGGGCCGTCGTATCCCAGCGCTGATGGGGAGGAGGGTCGCCGACGTGGTGGCGGCGTGGGCGGCCGGCGAGCCGGACCGCGTGGCGCTGTTCGTCGACGGAGGCGACGACCTCACCTACGGGGTGTGGGACGAGCGCTCCACAGCCGTCGCCCGCGGCCTGGCAGCGCGCGGCGTCGGCCCGGGCGACCGGGTCTGCCTGCTGTTCGACGCGCCCCGCTGGGCCGCCTTCGCCACGGCCCACCTGGGCGTGCTGAAGGCG
>JALYMX010000063.1 GCA_030773495.1 Actinomycetota bacterium
GCTCGGGCTCGGGCTCGGCGGCCGGCGCCTGGGCCGCGGGCTCTGGCGCCCCCGCCTCGGCGGCGCTGCCGTCGCCGCCCGAGGTCCCCGGCTCGGCCTCGGTGATCACGGCCAAGCGGGCGCCCACGTCGGCCGTCTCGCCCTCCTGCACGAGGATCTCGGCCAGGAAACCGCTGGCCGGCGACGGCACCTCGGAGTCCACCTTGTCGGTGGAGACCTCGAAGAGGACCTCGTCCTCCTCGACCCGGTCGCCGACCGCCTTGGCCCACCGGGTGATGGTGCCCTCGGTGACGGTCTCGCCCAACTGCGGCATCGTGATGTCGACGCTCATGCGTGCAGTCCTCTCCCGGTCAGGGCCAGCACGGTCTCCCCGAACACCTCGGAGAGCGTGGGGTGGGGCTGGATGAACGCGGCGACCTCGTCGGGCACTGCCTCCCAGTTGACGGCAAGGTAGCCCTGCCCGAGCTGCTCGGTGACCCACGGTCCGACCATGTGGACACCCACGATGCGCCCGGCGCGACCGTCCGGGCCGCGCTCGGCGACGACCTTCACCATCCCCTCGGGCTCGCCCACGATGAGGGCCCGCCCGTTGCCGGCGTAGGGGTCCTTCTTGGTGACCACGTCGAGGCCGGCGTCACGGGCCGCCTGCTCCGACAGCCCCACGAAGGCGACCTCGGGGTGGCAGTAGATGCACCAGGGCACCTTGGCGTAGTCGACAGGGACGGGGGACTCGCCGAGGATGTCCTTCACGACCACGACGGCCTCGGCGAAGCCCACGTGGGCGAGCTGGGGCGTGGCCACCAGGTCGCCGACGGCGTAGACGCCCGGCTCGGCCGTGCGGCACCACTCGTCCACCTCCACGAAGCCGCGCCCGTCCACGACGACGCCGGTGCCCTCGGCCAGGAGGTCGTCCGACAGCGGCCGGCGGCCCACCGAGACGACGACGGCGTCCACCGTGACCTCTTCACCGTCGCCGAAGGCCACCGTCGTCCCCCCGTCGCCGCCGTTCACCGGGGTGTGGCCGTGGACGTGCACCCCCACCCGCACGTCGATGCCTCGGCGCTTGAAGGACCGGGCCACCACGTCCACCACGTCGGCGTCGCACCCCGGGAGCAGCTTGGGCAGCGCCTCGAGCAGCGTCACCTGCACCCCGAGGTCGCTCATCATCGAGGCGAACTCGCAGCCGATGGCGCCGCCGCCCACGACCACGGCCGACGCCGGCAGCCGGTCGAGGGCCAGCACCTCGTCGGACGTGAGGACCAGGCGGCCGTCGACGTCGAACCCGGGGATGGTGCGGGGGACCGAACCGGTGGCCAGGATGACGTGGTCGCCCGCCAGCACGGTGCCGTCGCTCACCTCCACCGTCCGGTCGGGCCCGAGCCGGCCGCTGCCGGCGAACACGGTGATCTTGCGCCGCTTCATGAGCCCCTGAAGGCCCTTCCAGAGCTGGTCCACGACCTTCTGCTTGCGCTGCTGGCTTATCGCGAAGTCCAGGCTGGGCTGCTCGGCCTGGACGCCGAACTCCTTGGCGCCGGCCACCGTGCGGAACACCGATGCCGTCTCCAGGAACTCCTTGGCCGGGATGCAGCCCCGGTGCAGGCAGGTGCCGCCCACGCGGTCCTTCTCCACCACGGCGACGGAGAGCCCGGCACCCGCGGCGTACAGCGCGGCGGCGTAGCCGCCGGGGCCGCCGCCGATCACGACGATGTCGAACCGCTGGGCCGTGCGGACCACCTCCTCCGATCGTCGCCCCGGGCGCGGCGCGTCGCCAGCCTACCCATGCCCGTTTCCCCGGCCGGGGCCCCGCCGGCGCCGTCGCCGTCTCCCCGGCGGGGGCCCCGCCGGCGTCAGGCCAGCTCGCTGATGCCGCGCCCGGCCAGCGCCACGCCGGCCACGAGCAGGACGGCGGCACCGAGCATGGGCAGCACGCCGAGCAGGCGGTGCGCCCCCCTCCGCTCGGCCACGCCCCTCCCGTACACCAACGCCAGCCCGACGGCGGTGAGCGTGGCGGCCAGGCCGAGCGAGAAGGCGGCGACCAGGGCCAATCCCAGCCCGGCCCGCTGCAGCGAGAAGGCGCTCACGACCACCAGCACGGCGGTCGGCGAGGGGAACAGCCCGCCCGACGCGGCGAGGGCCAACAGGCCCCGGCGGGTGAGTGGCCCCGGCGCCGGTGCGTGGGAGTGGTGGCGTCCGCCCCCGTGCCCATGGGAGTGGCCGTGGCCCTGGGAGTCGTCGTGGCCGTGGCCGTGGCCGTGGTCGTGGCCGTGGCCATGGGAGTCGTCATGGTCGTGGCCGTGGCCGTGGTCGTGGGCGTGGAAGTGGCCGGAGCTGCCATGGCGCCACCGGTTGATGAGGAGCCAGGTACCGACGCCGGCCACGGCGACGCCCGAGGCCAGGGTCAGCCACGGGTAGACGCGGTCGGCGGCCACCGTGCGGTCCACGCGCAGCAGCACGAGGCCGAGCATCAGGACGCTCGCCGTGTGCATCAGCGACACGGCGCCCCCGAGCGCCACCGCGTCCCGCGGACGACCTCGGGTGCCGACCAGGTAGGCGGCCATCACCGTCTTGCCGTGGCCGGGGCCGAGGGCATGGACGGCACCGAACCCGAGGGCCACGGCCAGCAGGCCGGCCACGCCCAAGCCGCGCACGGGTCGGTCGGCGAGGGCAGCGAACCCGCCACCCCGCCGGCCCGCCGCGGCGGCGGGCTCCGTGAGCGGCAAGGGGGCGGCCCGACGTGCGCCCGGGGTGAACGAGAACGCGGCGCGCCGGCGGTCGAGCGGCGCCTGGAGGAGGTCGTCGGGGTAGGAGCGAAGCTCGTCGGTGACGTCGACGCGGGGCGCGTCGGAGGCGACGAGGCGGGCGTCGGCACGAGCGACGACGACCACCTCTCTCCAGCCGATGCGCCCCGGCTCGTTGTCGTCGGCGAACACCGCCCCGTGGACCGTGTCGGGCAGGCTTCCGGCGGGCAGCGCCGCCTCGTAGGCGACGACAAGGCGCAGGGTGGTGAGACCGCCCTGCCCGGCCGGCTCGGTGAGCCGATGGCCGACAGGGCGCAGCTCGAGTGGGGCCCCGTCGACGCTCAGGCGCAGGCCGCCGGCGATGCGGCGCGCCCGCCGCTCGGCGAACTCCAGGCGCCCGGCGGCCAGCTCACGCCGGGACTGGAAGGCGGGTATCTCGGCCTCGTCGAGCACGTAGCGGACACGCACGACGCCGGCCGAGACCTCCACGCGGGCGTAGCGGTTCACGGTGAAGTTGCCGAGGGGGTGGGCGGCCACTGGGGCAGCCGGCGCCACCAGCACCACGGCGACGACGGCCAGCGCGCCGGCCAGCCGCCCTGCGCACCGGCGCACGCCCATGTCGTCTGTACGTGGCGCCCGGTCATCCAGATGACGGTGGGCGTCGTAGACGCGACGCCGTGGTCACGACACCGCTCCCGCTCGCCCGCCCGGGCGCCCGCCGGGCCGCCGCCGTCGTCGTCATCACCGCCGTTGTGGCGCTGACCGGCGCGTGCCGCGGACCAGCCCGGTCCTCGGC
>JALYMX010000064.1 GCA_030773495.1 Actinomycetota bacterium
CCGCCGCCCACGTCACGATCTCCGTCACGCCGAGCGCCGCGCCAGCGAAGGTGACGAGGGCGGCGACCCTGCCGGTGAGCAGGGCGACCCGGCGCGGCTGGCGGAGCAGCATCGTGCGCATGGTTCCGCGCGAGAACTCGGTGGCGGTGAGGGCGACGAAGACCACGAGGACGAACGTGCCGGCGAAGGCGGCCGCCCGCCGGAACACGGCGGTGCCGCCGCCCGCGTCGGCCAACTCCTCGATGGTGACGGTGGCGCCTCTTCGGCCCACCGCCTCGGAGGCGGGTTCGGCCGCGGCGAGCACGATGACCGCTGCGACGACGGCGAAGAGCACGGCGACCAGCGCAGTGGCGGCAACGACCCGGCGACGCGCGAGCTTGGTGAGCTCGGCGCGGTAGGAGAGCATCATGGCGTGCTCCCCTCGATCACGCGCAGGTAGCTCGACTCGAGCGTCGGGCGGCGCACGTGGAGCTCGGCCAGGACGATCCCGACCGACGCCGCGTGGTGGTTCAGCTCGGCGGCCAGCCGGCGGGCTTCGCCTCCGTCGACGGTGACGACGAGGTCCTCGCGCCGCCGCGCGGGCTCGAGCCGGCGGGACCGGAGCACCTCGGCCAGCGCCGGCAGCTGGGCCAGGTCGGCGGGAGCGAGCACGATCTCGTCTTCCGATTCCCGCCCGAACGCGGCGCGCTCCCCGCAGTAGGCGAGGCGACCACGCTCGATGATGACGAGCCAGTCGCAGACCTGCTCGAGCTCGCTCAGCAGGTGCGAGGAGACCAGGACGGTGCGGTCCTCCCTCGCCAACCGCCGGACGAGGTCGCGCATCTCGCTCATACCCACGGGGTCGAGCCCGTTGGTCGGCTCGTCGAGCACGAGCAGGGACGGGTCCCCGAGCAGTGCGGCGGCGATGGCCAGCCGCTGCTTCATCCCGACCGAGAAGGTGCCGAAGCGGTGGTCGGATGCGCCGGCGAGGCCGACCAGGTCGAGCGCCGCCGGGATCCCCGCCGGCGCATGGCCGCCCAGCCGGCACAGCACCCGGAGGTTCTCCCTGGCGGTGAGCGCCGGCCACAACGCCGGCGCCTCGATGAGCGCACCGACACGGGCGAGGTACCGCTCGGGGCGGCCGACCGGCTCGCCGAGCACGGTCCCTCGCCCGGACGTCGGGCGCACGAGCCCGAGGAGCATCGCCATCGTCGTCGTCTTGCCTGCGCCATTGGGCCCGATGAAGCCGGCGACGACGCCGTGTGGGACGGCGAACGTGAGGTCGTCGACGGCCGCCCTGGTCCCGTAGCGCTTGGTGAGGCCCTCGACCTCGATGGCAAAGGTTGTCTGGCTCATGTCGGCCATGGTGATCCCGAACGGCGCCCGTGGCATCCGCCGGAGGACGACACTTGCCGCTACTTCCCGGGACGTACCAGCCCCGACTGGTAGGCGAAGACGACCAGCTGCGCGCGGTCCCGCGCGTGGAGCTTCACCATGGCGCGGCTCACGTGCGTGCGCGCCGTGGCCGGGCTCATCACGAGCTCGGCGGCAATCTCATCGTTCGTCAGCCCCTGGGCAACGAGGGCGACCACCTCCCGCTCCCGGTCGGTGAGCACCTCCATGGACGGGGGCACCAGGTCGGGTCGCGCCGGGCGCGAGGCGAACTCGCGGATCAGCCTCCTCGTCACGCTCGGCGACAGCAGCGCCTCGCCGGCGGCGACCTCGCGGACGGCGCGCACCAGGTCGCCCGGCTGGGTGTGCTTGACGAGGAACCCGCTGGCGCCGCGGCGCAGCGCCTCGAAGACGTACTCGTCGAGCTCGAAGGTCGTGAGCACCAGCACCTTCACCGCGGCCAGGGCGGCGTCGGCGGTGATCCGGGAGAGGGCTTCCAGCCCGTCGACGCCCGGCATGCGGATGTCCATGAGCACGACGTCGGGCTGCCGCGCCCTGACCAGGGCAACGGCCGCTGCCCCGTCGTCGGCCTCGCCCACGACCTCGATCCCGTCGTCGGCGTCGAGGAGCATTCGAAACCCGGCGCGCACGAGTGGTTGGTCGTCGGCGAGCACCACGCGGATCAACGAGCGCCACCCCATCGCGCTCGCACGGCGAAGCCGCCGCCCTCGCGGGGCCCGGCTTCGAGGGTGCCACCGGTCGCCGCCGCCCGCTCTCGCATACCCGTGATCCCGAAGCCGGCGCCTGGCCCGCCCGGAGCGGCGCCGGGCCCGTCGTCGACGACCTCCACGCTCAGCGCGCCGTCGACGCCGGCGACGATGCGCACCGTCGTCGGTACGGGGCCGGCGTGGCGCACGACGTTGGTCAACGACTCCTGCACAATGCGGTAGGCCGCCGTACCCACCGGCCTTCCGACCGCTCCGAGCGCTGCAGCGAGACCGGGAGCTCCGCGTCCTTCATGGACGCCACCAGGGCTTCGACGTCGTCGAGGCCCGGCGTGGGCGCCCGCTCCGCGGCCTGCCCGTCCTCGCGCAGCAGCTCGAGCAGCGCCGTCAACTCGTCGAGCACGTCGCCGCTGGCCCTCCGGATGGCGGCGAGCGCGTCGCGGGCGGCCTCCGGTCGCTTGTCCATCACGTGCACGGCCGCCCCCGCCTGGACGTTGATCGTCGCCATCGCGTGGGCCACGCCGTCGTGGAGGTCGCGGGCGATCCGCAACCGCTCCTCGGCCACCCACCTGCGCGCCTCCTCCTCGCGGGTGAGCTCGAGCGAGCGAGCCCGAGCCTCGAGCTCAGCGAGGTACTTCCGGCGGTTGCGCACGGCGTCACCCAGGAACACCGCGAACGCCGACCACCCCACGAACACCAGATGGAGCAGCGGTGCGCCACCCGTGGCCGCCGCGCTCCCGCCCAGAGCGGCCACGAGGGCGGCGGCACCGACCAGGGCCGAGCGCCGGCTGGTGCGCACGCTGAGCGCGAAGAGGGCGATCCAACCGGTGACGAAGACCGGACCGCCCGGATAGCTCCGGGCGACGTAGGCGGGCAGCACGCCGGCCAGCACGCCGAGCGTCACGGCGGGCCGGCGCCGGCACAGTGCGAGCGAGGTGCCCGCGGCGACGAGCAAGGCGTAACCGAGCGCATCGAGCGGGCGGTCGCCGCCGGTCGGCTCGATGTGGCGGGTGACGACGACGAGGAACGCCGTCGCCATCGCCGCCCCGGCGAGGTCGGCCCACCAACCGTCCCGGGCGCCGTGGTGCCGTCGTCGCGCCGCATCGTTCCCCACAGCGTCACGGTACGGGCATCACACGTGACGGTCATCCGGGAGCAGGCGCAGTCGCGCCCTACGTCACGGGACGTAGCCCGCGCTACTCGACGCTCTCGGTGCAGGGAGGCGAGGAGTGGCTCGGGCGACGAAGCCCACGTTGTCCAGTCCGCGCGCCTGGGCCCGTCGTCGGCGTACCGGCGCGCCTCGACGGCCTCCGCCTCCCCGAACGACGCTGCATGCCGCTGCCCCGGCGACGCCTCGATGCGCCTGGGCTGTTCGTGCTCGAGCCGGAGCGCTGCCCGCGAATGGTCGTGGACGCCGATTCGCGGACACCCAGCTACCGGGCGGCCATCGCCGCTGGTCCCCGGACGCCAACGCCCTGCTCGCCGCTCGGCGCCCGCGCCGTGGTACGCAGAAGGCGTAACGCCGGCGCGACGCGGGGGGACTGCGCCAGCGGGGCGACGAAAGGAGTGCGTGGTGAGGGCCTGGACAGCCGACACGTTCCGAAGGTGCCGCGAGGCGCCCAGAGTGGGGCGGTGCGGGGGTCGTCCGTGGAGTTGAACGAGAAGCAGGAGGAGCTGTGCCGCCAGACGAAGTGGGACTTCTCCGACCTCGCCGCCGTGTTCGTCAACTACACGCTCAAGCGCTCGCCCGAGCTGTCGCATACCCAGGGGCTGGCCGACCTCTCGATGGAGATCATGCGGCGGCAGGGCGTGCGGGTCGAGCTCGTGCGCGCCGTCGACCACGAGATCGCCACCGGCGTGTGGCCCGACATGACCGAGCACGGCTGGGAGCGCGACGCGTGGCCGGAGCTGTTCGCCCGGGTGATGGCCGCCGACATCCTCGTGCTGTGCACGCCGATCTGGCTCGGGCAGATCTCGTCGGTGTGCGCCCGGGTGATCTAGCGCCTCTACGGGAACTCGTCGCTGCTCAACGACGCCGGCCAGTACGCCTACTACGGGCGGGTCAGTGGCTGCCTGGTCACCGGCAACGAGGACGGGGTGAAGCACTGCGGCATGAGCGTGCTGTACTCGCTCCAGCACCTCGGTTACGTCGTCCCGCCGCAAGCCGACGCCGGCTGGATCGGCGAGGCCGGTCCAGGTCCGTCCTACCTCGACCCCGGCTCCGGAGGGCCGGACAACGACTTCACCAACCGCAACACCGCATTCATGACCTGGAACCCTGTTGCACCTGGCCCGGATGATCAGGGACGCCGGCGGCATCCCCGCCCACGGCAACCAGCGCTCGGAGTGGGACGCCGGCTGCCGCTTCGACCTCCCCAACCCGGAGCACCGGTGACCGCTCAACGATCACGGATGGGCCCACCGGCCCGAGTGGTCGAGTAGGCGACGAACGGCGGTAAGCGACCCGCCCACCTCTGCGGCGCGTCCGCACCCGTACGCTCGCCCGCGGTGGACGCCGAGGCCGACCCTGGTGACGCGGCGCGCGAGCGCTACGGTGCCGCGGGTGCAGCTTGGGTTCGCGGCGCCGGTGTCGGGTGCGTGGGCGAGCGCCACGAACTGCACCGAGCTGGCCCGCCGGGCCGAGGAGCTCGGGTACTCCTCACTGTGGACGTTCCAGCGCCTGCTGTCACCGCTCGAGGGGGAGCAACGGGCACTGGCGCCGGCCTACCGGTCCGTGCACGATCCCCTGGCCGTGCTCGCCTTCCTCGCCGGCGTCACCACCACCATCCGGCTCGGCGTGGCCGTCGTCACCATGCCCTTCTACTCGCCGGTCGTGCTGGCAAAGCTCCTCACGACCATCGACCATCTCTCGGGCGGCCGCCTCGATGTGGGCCTCGGCCTCGGTTGGCTCCCACCCGAGTTCGAAGCGGCGGGCGCCGACCTGGTCACGAGGGGCGCCCGCATGCCCG
>JALYMX010000065.1 GCA_030773495.1 Actinomycetota bacterium
CGCCGCCCGTCGTTCGAGCTCGAGTACGACCTGCCCGAACGCGTCCTGCCCGTCGAGGCGCTGGCCGCCCCCACGCCACCCGAGCCCGAGGCACGGGCCGCTCTCGTGGTCGTGGCCGCCGGCGCGCTCGGCGTGGCGACGGTCGACGACCTGGCCGACTACCACCGCCAGAGCCTCCCGGCGGTGCGTCCCCTCGTGGCCGAGCTGGTCGCCGACGGCCGCCTCGTGCCGGCCGCCGTCGACGGGTGGGCGCGGCCGGCCTACGCCGTCCCCGACGTGCGCGTGCCCTGCCGGGTGGACCCCTCGGTGCGCGCCCTCGTCTCGCCGTTCGACTCGCTCGTGTGGTTCCGGCCCCGGGTCGAGCGGGTCTGGGGGTTCCGGTACCGGCTGGAGATCTTCGTCCCCGCCGCCCGCCGGCAGTGGGGGTACTACGTCCTCCCCTTCCTCCTCGGTGACCGGCTGGTGGCGCGGGTCGACCTCAAGGCCGACCGCCGGGGCGCCGTGCTGCTCGTGCGCTCGGCGTGGGTCGAGCACGGTTGCGACCCCGGCGAGGTCGCCCACGCCCTCGCCGGCGAGCTGGGGTCGATGGCGGGGTGGCTCGGCCTCGACCGGGTGGCCGTGGAACCGCGAGGCGATCTCTCGGCCCACCTGGCTCGGCACATGGCGCCGGGTGCGAGCGTCGCCCGCCAACGACCGGGCGCTCATGGGCAGCGACCTACGTAACCTCGCAGAGGTGGACGCCTGCCACGAGTGCGATTTCGAGTACCGCTTGGAGAGGGCGCCGGTCGCCGGTCGCGCCATCGTCGACGCCGCGGGACAGCTCGCCGAGCTGGTGAGGCGCGGAACGTCCGACGCTCGCTCCCGGCGAGAGCCGGCGACGTGGTCCCCGCTCGAGTACGCCTGCCATGTGCGTGACGTGTTGCTCGTCCAACGCGAGCGGGTCCTCATGGCCCGGCGCCGGCACCGGCCGGCGCTCGAACCCATGGGCCGCGACGAGCGGGTCGACCACGACGGCTACGCCGAGCAACGGCCCGACGACGTGGCTCGCCAGCTGGGCGACGCCGCTCACCTGTTCGCCAACGTGCTATCCCGCCTCGGCGACGAGGACTGGGAACGGCCCGTCGTCTACGGCTATCCGGCACCGGCGGAGCGGTCGCTGCGTTGGGTGGCGGTGCACACCCTGCACGAGGTCCATCACCACCTCTTCGACGTGCGCCGCCAGCTGGCGTAGCCGTCGCGGGACGAGGAATGGCTCAGCCGGCGCCCACCCGGGTGAGCTGGCCGCCGTCCACTGACGACGAGCAGCTCTCCCCGGCAGGCGAAGTCTCGGCTCCCGGCAGTGACGACCCCCGGTCCCAGCCCCGGCGCTGCGCCGACTTGTAGGAATCGGCGACGGTGATGGTGTCGCGATGACACGAGCGGTTGACATCGTTGGCTCCCCCTCCCCATCGGTCGGTGTGCAGGAGAACGAGCGGCGAACGCCCCGCTGCATGGGCTGCGGCCGTCGTCCTGCACGACGCCACAGAAGCAATGAGGAGACGGCGGGAGAAGGGGTGCTACCACGACGAATTGGGCTCGGCGGTCACCCACCAACTGCTCCAGGGCCGACCGCTCGTGACCTTCCCGGAGTCGTCACCCCGGTGCGACGAGATCGCCGGACGGGCAGAGGATCGTCGCAGTCGATGCCGCTGTCCTGCCGCATCCGACCGGTAGCCGTGGCCGCCGTGCTCCCGCTCTTCGTCACCTGGCGACGCGTCCTGCCTCGCCCTGACGGTCAACGTGACACCACTTTCGTCGCTCGGCGCCGCCGGCCGTGTTACGCAGAAGGCGTAAACGCCGGGCACGACCCGAGGGACTGGACCAGCGGGGAGACGAAGGGAGTGGGTGGTGGGAGCCTGGACAGCCAAACAGAATCGAAGGTGCCTCGAGGCGCCGATGGTGGAGCGGTGAGCGGACCCATCGTGGAACTGAACGAGAAGCAGGACGAGCTGTGCCGACAGACGAAGTGGGACTTCTCCGACCTCGCCGCCGTGTTCGTCAACTCCACGTTGAAGCGCTCGCCCGAGCTCTCCCACACCCAAGGGCTGGCCGACCTCTCGATGGAGATCATGCGGCGGCAGGGCGTGCGGGTCGAGCTCGTGCGCGCCGTCGACCACGAGATCGCCACCGGCGTGTGGCCGGACATGACCGAGCACGGCTGGGAGCGCGACGCCTGGCCGGGGCTGTTCGCCCGGGTGATGGCCGCCGACATCCTCGTGCTGTGCACGCCGATCTGGCTCGGGCAGATCTCGTCGGTGTGCGCCCGGGTGATCGAGCGCCTCTACGGCAACTCGTCGCTGCTCAACGACGCCGGCCAGTACGCGTACTACGGGCGGGTGGCTGGCTGCCTGGTCACCGGCAACGAGGACGGGGTGAAGCATTGCGGCATGAGCGTGCTGTACTCGCTCCAGCACCTCGGTTACGTCGTCCCGCCGCAAGCCGACGCCGGCTGGATCGGCGAGGCCGGTCCAGGTCCGTCCTACCTCGACCCCGGCTCGGGAGGGCCGGACAACGACTTCACCAACCGCAACACCGCGTTCATGACCTGGAACCTGTTGCACCTGGCCCGGATGATCAAGGACGCCGGCGGCATCCCCGCCCATGGCAACCAACGATCGGAGTGGGACGCCGGCTGCCGCTTCGACCTCCCCAACCCTGAACACCGGTGACGGCAGAAGCCTGAGGCGCTCGCTGCGACCTCGGGCTGGACCTCGCGACCACCGCCTGGGACAGTCCGAGCGGATGACGCACTGACGCCAGCACTACCGTGCCGCGGGTGAAGCTGGGGTTCGCGGCGCCGGTGTCGGGTGCGTGGGCGAGCGCCACGAACTGCACCGAGCTGGCCCGCCGGGCCGAGGAGCTCGGGTACTCCTCGCTGTGGACGTTCCAGCGCCTGCTGTCACCGCTCGAGGGGGAGCAACGGGCGCTGGCACCCGCCTACCGGTCCGTGCACGATCCCCTGGCCGTGCTCGCCTACCTCGCCGGCGTCACCACGACCATCCGGCTCGGCGTGGCTGTCGTCACTATGCCCTTCTACTCGCCGGTCGTGCTGGCCAAGCTCCTCACGACCATCGACCATCTCTCGGGCGGCCGCCTCGATGTGGGCCTCGGCCTCGGTTGGCTCCCACCCGAGTTCGAAGCGGCGGGCGCCGACCTGGTCACGAGGGGCGCCCGCATGCCCG
>JALYMX010000066.1 GCA_030773495.1 Actinomycetota bacterium
GTGTCGTACTGGCCGGCCGCCACCGTGGCCGCCTGCCGCAGCGGCTCGGCGTTGCGCCGCGCCCGGCGCAGCCAGCCCCGCACGGTGGCCATCGGTACGACCAACTCGGCGGCAATGGGCCGGTGACCGAGGCCGGCAGCGGCCCTGGTCAGCGCCTTCACAACCGAGGCCGCCGAGTCGCGGCGACGTGGGACACAGCAGGCCGGGAGCAGCACTCGGTGGCGCCACAGGCCCGACAGCGCCCACGCCGTGGTCGCAACCGCCACAGCCGCCCACCACCCTCGCGGACCATCCGCGGGCGGGCCCAGCCCCACGGGCCGAGCTCGCCACGGCAGCGTCCGCAGGTGAGGCGCCCACCGACCAGGTCGGTGTCGGCTTCGTTCGCGTCGAGGACGACCAGCAGCGCCCGCTCCCATCGGGTCATGGTCCAGCGGGAGCTGCCCGAGGGGAAGGGGTGTCAACTCGTGTTGCGAACTCTGGCCGTCGCCCCCGGTCGGCGCAAGGGAACCTCGTCGTGTCCTCCCCAACCGTTTGACGAGGTCGTTGACCAACGACCCAACGTCGAGCACGAACCGTGCTCACCGACGCTGTCGCCAACGGCCCCTGCCGTCCTCAGCGAGCGTGTCGCTCAACACCGCCACGTACCCACGATCTCCGCAGTTGCGGCTTAACGACGTCCGTGGACGGCCCCGGACGGCGTCGGATGTTGAAGGAATGTTGGATGACTGACATCGCGCCAGCACAGAGGGCGTCACTCGTTCGGGTCGGCGCCTCGGCGCCGGAGAGGTGCGCGACCACGACCGGCTCGCGCTCGTCGTGGTGGAGGTAGCCGAGCAGGTCCTAGTCCTACGAGTGGAGTGAGAAGGACCACTCGCCTTCTCGACTGAGCGAGAGCCGGGGCAGTACGTCCTGCGGGCCGTCGGAGTCAAACCGGCGACGCGCAAGGCGTCGAGAAGCCCGAGCGGGGCACGCAGGCGCGGCGCTAACGACGGCGAGATCGCGAGTCGCAGGGTAGCGTCGGGTTCGAGTTGTTCAAGAGTTGTGCTGATCTTCAGCGTTTCTTCAGTTTTGATGGTCATGCTCCTCCACAGCGCCCTCGCGCCAGGCGACGAGCGCACGAGTCGGAGGGTCCCAATGTCGTCAACCGTTGCTGGTGTCGCGCGCCGGCCCCTGCTTCTCGTCGTCGTGACCGCCCTCGTCGCCACCCTCGTGCCCCCGCTCGAGGCGAAGCCCGCGCTCGGCCAGGCGCGAACAGATCCCGCCGCGGCCACCGTTCCACCACTTGTCTCGCCTGAGTCGAAGCCGACCGCGCAAGCAGCGGAGGGCTCTTTCATCACCCCCGCTGCTCCCCCTGCCGCCGAGCCGACGCCTGGTCGAGCCGATGCCCCTCTGCCCCCCGACGAGGCGGCGGGTGCGAACCAGGAGGTGGTTGCCCGGCGTACGGAGCGCTCCAAGACCTTCGCCACCGACGTCGCCGGGCGCTTCCGCACCACGACCTACCCGGGCCCGGTCCATTTCCGCGACGAGGCCGGCAAGTGGCAGACCATCGACACCGACCTCGTTGCCAATGGTGCCGGCCGTCTGCAGGCCAAGGCCGGGGCCAGAGGCGTCGACCTGGCCGCCCGGGCCGATGACGACGCCGTCGTCCGCCTCAGCCTGGATGGGGACCACAGCGTCGCCTTCGCCGTCGAGGGCGCCCAGGCCGTCACCGGCCAGGTGGCCAAGAACAAGCTGACCTACCGCGCCATCCGACCCGGGGTCGACATCGAGTTGGTCGCCCTGCCCAACGGCGTCAAGGACGATCTGGTCCTGCACTCCACCGCGGCGCCCGCCACCTACCGCTTCCCCCTGCGCCTGCAGGGCCTCACCGCTCGGGTGACACCCGACGGCGGCGTCGAGTACCGCGACGCCACGGGAGCGGTGCGAGTCGCCACGCCCCGGCCGTTCATGGAGGACGAACGCCGCCAACGCTCCTACGCCGCCTCCTACCGCCTGGACACCGACCCTCAGGGCGCCACCGTGCTCGAGCTCAGCGTCGAGCGCGCCTGGCTCGACGACCCGGCACGGGCCTACCCGGTACGGATCGACCCCACCTTCTTCCAGTCCACGGGGCGGGAGGACGACACCTACATCTGGCATCCGGCCGGCGGGAGCTACCCGGCGGCCGACCGCGCCTATGAGTGGGAGCTGAACACCGGGTCGACCGACAACACCAACTACGCCCGCGCCTACATGAACTTCGAGCTGGGCCAGCTGAACGGGAAGGTCATCGACTCGGCCACCTTCCACATCTTCCAGAAGTGGGCCAACTCCTGCACCGCTCGCAACGTGGAGATGTACCGGGTCACCCAGGGCTGGGAGGGACACTCCATGACCGGCCCGCCCGGGGCCTCGGTGGGGGACTGGCTGGGCAACGTCGCTATGGGCTGCGACTCGAACTGGCGGAGCTGGAACATCACCGGCACCGTGCGCAACTGGACCAGCAACGTGTGGGCTCAGCACGGGCTGATGCTGAAGGCCCAGTACGAGCCGCTCAGCGACACGCTGCGCCAGTTCAAGTCGTGGAACGCCTCGGGGTGCGCCTGTGACATCCCCCACATCGACATCTACTGGACCGACCCCCCGAGCCAGGCCACGCCGCAGGCTCCCTCCGACGGGGCCAGCCTCCACACCCTCACGCCCACGCTTTCGGCCACCGCCTCCGACCCCAACGGGGACCAGGTGCAGTACTACTACCGGGTCGCGCTGGGTGCCGACGCCGAGACCAGCGTCGTCTACAACTCCGGGTGGACCCCGTCGACGTCGATCACCCTGCCCGCCAACACCTTGGCCTGGAACACCAGGTACTACTGGCACGTCTACACCTGGGACGGCGTGGCCATGACCACTCCCAACTGGGTGTGGTCGTTCCGCACTACCAACTCGCCGCCGTCGGTCCCCACGCTCACCGACCCCCAGCCCGGCGCCGTCAGTGCCACTGCCACCCCGACCTTCTCGGCCACCTCGAGCGACCCCGACGGCGACACGCCCGTCAAGTACCGCTTCAGCGTGGCCACCTCCGACGACGGGGTGAGCGGGACCGTGGTCGACTCCGGGTGGACGACGTCGAGCTGGACGCCCCGGCCCGGCAGCCTCGAGGACGGGCGCACCTACCACTGGAGCGCCGTGGCCGTCGACCCCCACGGGGCGGTGTCGGGTCGCAGCAGCGCGCGCTCGGTGCGCATCGACCAACGCCTGGGCCTGCGCCCCTCCATCCCCTTCGACACCCTGGGCCCCGCCTCGGTCAACCTGGCCAACGGCAACCTGGTGGTCAACGCCGCCTCGCCCAGCTTCTCGACCCTCGCCGGGCCCATCGGGCTCAGCTTCGCCTACAACTCCCAGGCCGGCGCCTCGGGGTTGACCGCCTCCTACTACAACGACAACGGCAACCGCCTCTTCGACGAGGCGCCGGCGGTCACCCGCAGCGACGCCAACCTCAACTTCTCGTGGGGGACCGGCTCGCCCGCACCGACGGCGGGGGTGGGTGCGGACAACTTCAACGTCCGCTGGACGGGGTCGCTGCACGTCCCGTCGTCGGGTTCGTACAGCTTCGGGACGATCAGCGACGACGGCGTGCGGGTGTGGGTCAACGACACCTTGGTGGTCGACCGTTGGTTCGACCAGGCCGGCGGCGCCACCCCGGCCTACGGCCCGGCCATGTCCCTCGCCGCCCGGGAGGCCCATCGCATCAAGGTGGAGTACTACGAGAACGCCGGCGCCGCCTCCCTGCAGCTGTGGGCCCGGGGCCAGGTGCCCGACCAGGTCCTCAACCCCACCTGGTTCGCCCCCGACGCCGGCGCCCTTCCCGCCGGCTGGTCGGTCTCCGCCGACCTCGACGCCGACCTGGCCTACGCCTCGGCGCGGGTGGGCGATCGCCAGGTCGTGGTGGTCGACGCCACCGGCGACACCCACAGCTTCGCCTGGGCGGGCGGCGGCGCCTACACCTCGCCGCCCGAGCAGGACGCCGTGTTGTCCCGTGACGCCACCGGCGCCTTGGTGTTGCGGGGCGAGGACGCCCGGACCTACCGCTTCCGCCCCGACGGCGGCCTGGACAGCGTCACCTCGGCCACCGACGATCGCCGCAGCGCCCCCGTCTACACCTGGACCGGCTCGCCCGCCCGGCTCACCCGCATCGCCGACCCCGTGTCGGGCCGGGGCATCACCTTGACCTATGCCCCCAGCACCTGTCCGGCCCTCAGCGGCTACACCACGCCGAGTGCGGGGATGCTGTGTCGCATCGACTACAGCGAGTTCAACGGCGGCGACACCAAGCTGTACTACTCGGGGTCCCGACTGGCCCGCGTCGTCGACCCGGGCGAGGAGACCACCGACTTCGCCTACGACACCACCGGCCGACTGGCCCAGGTCCGCGACTCGTTGACCAACGACTTGATCAACAAGACCACCATCACCGACGGGGCGGCCGACACCCACAAGACCCTGATCGGCTACGACGGGGCCGGGCGGGTCAGCGGGGTCACCGCCCCCGAGCCGTCGGCCGGCGGCGACCGCCCGGCCCACACCTACCTCTACACCCCCGCCTCGGGGACGGCGAAGGCGACCACCGAGGTGCGCGTGGCCGGCATCGCCGAGCCCTATGCCCGCCGGGTCACCCTCAACGGGATCGGGCGCCTGGACGAAGACCGCGACGGGGCGGGCAACGTGGTCACCTTCGAGTGGGACGCCGGCGACCGCCTGGTGCGCAGCACCGACGCCAAGAGCCGGGTGAGCACCACCATCTACGACGAGGCCGGGCGGCCCACCAAGACCTTCGGGCCGGGCCAGGCCAACGAGTTCGGCGCCGACCGCCAGTCGACGACCGCCCCCAAGATCGAGACGGCCTACGACGAGCGCATGGACACCCTGGCGGCGACCTGGTGGGACAACAAGGACATGACCGGCGCCCCGGTGGCCCACGGCACCAGCGCCGCCCAGGAGTCGTGGGGGGCGCGCTCGCCGGCGGGCGTGCCGGTGGACAACTTCTCCGGACAGCTGACCGGCGAGGTCGACCTCCCCTCCGCCGGCCAGTACGGGCTCACCCTCACCGCCGACGGCGGGCGGGTGTTCATCGACGACAAGATGGTCATCGACCGCTGGGACGGGCCGTACCGCAACGAGGTGCTGGCCGACGCGCCGAGGGGCTACTGGCGCCTGGGCGACGCCCGCGGCGCCAGCGCCGCGCTCGATGCCACCGGTGCGGCGCACGGCGCCTACGCGGGCGGCGTCACCCGGGGCGTGGCCGGCGCCTTGGGCGGCGACAGCGACACCTCAGCGTCGTTCGACGGGGTCGACGGCCATGTGGCCCTGCCCGCCGGCCTGGCCGACTTCTCTGCAGGGACCGCCGTCGAGGCCTGGGTGAAGCCCACCGGGAACCGCGCGTGGGAGCGGATCTTCGACCTCGGCAACGGCCCCGACGCCGACAACATCGTGTTCTCTCGTTGGGACACGTCGAACGACTTGATGTTCTACGTGAGCCGAAACGGCGCGGGCCAGTGGATCACCGCTCCCAGTGCCCTTGTCCCCAACGTGTGGCAGCACCTGGCCGCCACCCTCACCCCCTCCGGGCAGGCCACCATCTACCGCAACGGCGCAGTGGTGGCGCAGGGATCGGTGCACACGCCCGCCGTGGTCACCCGCACCCGCAACTACATCGGGAGGCCGAACTGGGCCGGCGACCACTACTTCGGTGGCCAGATCGACGAGGCCGCCGTGTACTCGACGGCCCTGCCGGCGGCGCGCCTGGCCGCCCACGCCAACGCCGGGCAGGAGGCGGCCAGCCAGCCCGCCATCACCCGGACCACGCCGTCCCTCACCGCCGGCAAGCACCGCATCCGCATCGACTACCAAGAGCTCACCGGCGACGCCCGGCTCAACCTGTCGTGGACGCCGCCGGACTCGTCGTCGAGCCCGGTGCCGGCGGCCAAGCTCAAGCCCCGCTTCGGCCTGGCCACCTCCAGCGTCGACGCCGACAACAAGCGCACCGAGACCGAGTACGCGGAGCCGGCCACCGGGCTGGCCACGGCCAGCGTCGTCGACCCGGCGGGAGCGAACCTCCGCACGGTCACCACCTACGAGGGGGCCGGCACCGGGTTCTTGCGCCGCAAGACCAAGCGACTGCCCAAGGGAGCGGCGAGCGAGGTCCGCTACGACTACTTCGGGGCCACGGAGACGGCCGACAACCCGTGCACGGCCAAAGACGACCCCGTCAACCAAGCCGGGGCGCTCAAGACCTCGACGGCCGCCGACCCCGACGGAGCGGGCGCCGGCCAGCCCATCGTGCGGGAGTTCCGCTACGACCTCGTGGGGCGTCCCGTGGCGGCCCGGGTGCAGGGCGACACGGTGTGGTCGTGCACCGCCTACGACCCCCGGGGCCGGGTCACCTCGCGCTCCGACTCTCAGGGACGCACCACCACCATCGACTACTCGGTTCCCGCCCAGGTCACCACCACCGAGCCCGACTCGTCGGGGACCACCCGCACCACGGTGGCCAAGGTGGACTGGCTGGGGCGGGCGGTGGCCTACACCGACGAGTGGGGAACCACCACCCGGACCGCCTACGACCAGGCGGGACGTGTCAAAGCGACCTACCGGGCCTTCTCCGGGCAGGCCGAGGCGCAGGTGACCTCGCTCGCCTACGACGCGGCGTCCCGGGTGTCCTCGCTCACCGAGTACGCCTCGGGGGTGGGGCGCACCACGTCGTTCACCTACGACCCGACCGGGGCCGTCGAGACCATCACCCGGCCCAACGGGGTGGTCACCACCAACGGCTACGACCCGGCCCGGGCCACCTTGCGCTCCGTCTCCCACGCCAAGGCCGGCGTCGAGTTGTCGCCGTGGAACTACACCTACAGCCCGGCCGGGCGCACCTCCACCGAGGGCACCACCGGCCGGTCGCGCAGCTTCAACTACGACGGGGCCCGCCGGCTGATCAAAGCGGTGGAGACCGCCGCGATGACCACCACCCGCAACTACTCCTACGACGCCAACACCAACCGCTGCTCGACCACGACGAGCTGCAACGGCAGCTACCTCTACGACGACGCCGACCGCCTCACCGCCTCGCCCGAGGCCACCGACTACCGCTACGACGCCCACGGCAACCTGCGCTCGGCCGTGCCCACCAAGCAACCCCTGGGCAACCTGGCTCAGGCCTTCGGCTTCGACGCCTCCGAGCCGGCGCCGACCAAGTCCTACGCCTTCACCGCCGGCCAGCCCGGCACCGTCGACGCCACCTTGGACTGGGCCCCCGCCCCGCTCACCCAGACCCCGACCAGCTCGGGGACGGTTCCCGCCGCCGGGTCGGCCAGCGCCACCACCTACGCCTACGGCAAGAGCCGCCTGGGCTCGACGTTGACCTGGACCAAGGGCCTCCACCGCCCCACGGCCAGCTCCAACCTGGCCGTGCCGGCGGCCTCCTCGGCCACCAAGACCATCACCACCGACGGCGCCGGCGACATCGTGGCCAGCCTGGACTACCCGGCCGCCCCCAAGTCGTACTCGGCGTCGGGCACGGTGGCCGGCACCTCCAGCACCGACCACGCCATCACCCCGACGGGCAACGGCACCATCTCGGTCACCCTCAGCTGGCCCACGGCGACCCTGAACCCCAACCTCGACCTCGAGCTGTTGGACGGCACCACGGTGGTGGCGTCCTCGCGGAGCCTGACCGGCAACTCCGAGACCGTCAACTACTCGGTGACCTCGTTGTCGGCCTTCCCGGCGTCGAAGACCTATACCCTCCGGGTCGTGGCGGTGGCCGTGGGATCGTCCTACTCCCTGTCGGGCACCTACCCGGTGACCCCGACGGTGGGCTTCGAGCTGACCGACGCGGCGGGCACGAAGCTGGCTTCGTCCACCCCGGTGTCCGGCCAGCGCCGGCGGACCTTGTCCCACCCGGAGGCGCCGGCGGGCACCTACGGCCTCAAGGCCACCTCGGACCTGGCCGTCACCACCACGCTGACCGAGACCCACACCCAGGCCGACTTCGCCGACGTGACCCTCGCCTTGAAAAACCCGGGGGGCGCCGTGGTGGTGCAGACCCGCTCGTCCAGCGGACGAGCGACGCTGGCGCCCACCATCGCCACCACCGGCGGCAGCTACACCTGGGCCATCACCAACCACTCCACCGGGTTGAACCTGCCCTCCTACACCTTGTCGCCGTCGGCGACGACCTTGGGCGACGACACGGCCAGCGGGTCGCTGCTGCCCGCCGGCACCGCCAGCCGTGCCGTGGTGGCCGACGGGGCGGGCGAGGCCAGCGCCACGCTCACCTGGACCGCCGACGTGGCCGGGACCGCGGATCTCACCTTGGCCCTCAAGAGCTCGTCGGGCGCCGTGGTGGCCTCGGGCCGCTCGGCCAGCGGCACGGTGTCGGTGACGGGGACGTTGCCGGCGGCGGGCACCTACACCTGGGCCATCACCAACAACTCCCTCACGGCAGGCGCCCCCAGCTACACCTTGGCCTCGGCCGTCCCCCGGGTGCGCTCGGGCAGCGCGGCGCTGGCGCTGAAGAACTCCGCCGGCCAGGTGGTGGCCAGCGCCACGGGGACCAAGCCGCAGCGCCTCACCACCGACGTCGCGGCGGGCGACTACACCTTCGTGGCAACCCCGACCGGTGCCGGCGACGGCAATCTGGCCGCCACCTATCCGTTGCGCAAGGCCAAGGAGGTCATCGACTACGACGGCAACGACCACGCCGTGCGCATCGACGACGGCAACACGGTGGTGGCCGAGACGCTCAACTCGAGTGGCCGAGTGCTGCGCCGGGTGGTGTCCGAGTCGGTGACCGGGGTGGTGGCCGAGGACGTCACCTACGGCTACGCCGGCCCCGGGGACTCGCCTTCCTACTCACGGCCGAGCGCCGGCGGGCCGGTCACGACGTACCTGGCCGGACCAGGGGGACTGTCGGTGATCGACACCGCCGGCGTGCCCTCGTACCCACTCGCCAACGGGCACGGCGACGTGGTCGGGAACACCGACGTCGCGGGCCTGTACGTCGCCAACCCGGCCGTCGACGAGTTCGGCAAGGGGCAGCCGCCGCCGAACCGCCTTGGGTGGCTGGGGACCCATCAGCGGTTCTCGACTGGCGGCAACCTGAACCTCATCCGTATGGGCGTCCGGCTGTATGACCCCGCTTTGGGTCGCTTCCTGCAAGTTGACCCGGTCGAAGGTGGATCAGCCAATGACTACGATTACGCGGAAGCTGATCCGATCAATGGATTCGACCTCGATGGTAGACTCTCGTTTAAGTGCCTCGTTGCGAAAGTATTTGGCGGTTGCAAGCGGCGGGCTCCGCAAGGCACAAAGACCAAGCCGCACCAGGGTCAGCTCGTGTACCGAGTTTTCGGCGGATCCACGCCTGCTGACGGCTCGTTTTGGACTCCTGTCAACCCGCACTCACTTGGACCAGGTACCGGCACAACGAGCTACCGGAACCGAGCGGGCCTCCCAGATGAAAATCCTGGTACTTTTGTCGTCGTGGGGCGGCTGACGAGAAGCAGCTGCGTGGTCAGAAGCGGCCGTGCCGCTGCCTACACCAGCCGTAAGTATGGGAAGACGTTCCAAGGGGGGCTTCCTGAGTACTTGATCCCGGACCCATTCGCCAGTGGATGTGTAGTAGAGATACGGAGGTACCGGGTTGACCCTCCGTTCTAGACGTTCCCGCGTTCCTCCAACCCCGGTCGATCTCTTCGCTGACATTGCGGCATCGTGTCAACTTCTGCAGAACCTCCTCGCACGGTACGGTTTCGGGGAGCACGCGGATATTTTGCGCGAGGCACAATTGTTTGACAGCCCCACTGAGCGGGAGGAGATGCTCGCTCGCCTCGCCTCTGGGGATGTGTGGGGATCCGCCGGGTCGATATTTGACATCGAATTTCCGTTGTCTGCTGGCCCGCGCCAAAGCGTCGTCGAGGACCGCCGAGCGTTTCGAGCCGCACTTCGGCAGCTCGCGGTTGCGCTCATCGCACTCGGAATCGAAAAAGAGAAGCTCGAAGGAGCGGTAGAAGCAATCGACCGATGGAGGTACCCGCGACCGTGAACGGCATGTCTGAAGGAGCGGGTTTTGTCATCCCTGAAGGAGCGCCTCTTGTCAACACTGCGCCGGCCCTTCGGGCCGGCTCCTTCGGGTTTGACGCGGTGTCCCGATGGCCCGCTGGCTGGTTGACGCTCGCGCCGAAGCACGCTCCGACAGCGACGGGAGGGCGGTCAAGGCCGGCCGAAGGCCGCCCGTAGGGGCAGCCCAATGGGGGCATGGTTCTGGCGAAGGCTGTGGAGTAGTTGTGGCAGTAGTTGGGGAGGGGAGTCCGGGGGGAGGGGGTGAACAAGGCGTCGCCTGTCTCGACAGGGGTGCGTGACGATTGGCCGCCGCCGACGGGCTGAGCGCACGGGGCAGCTTGGGCCAGCGAAGCCCTTCGTCAAGACCGCGCCGCCCGCCGGCGACGGCCACGTCTTTCCCGGCCCGGCGACTTGACGACCAGACGCCGATGTCGGTGGGTGAGCGCTCGCAGCGGGCCCTGGGCATGCGAGCTCCTTGTCAAGACCGCGCCGCCCGCCGATCGGTTGTCCCGGCCGGGCGGCGATCGGCAAGATCCAGCTGCTCAGCCGCCGACAGGTGCGCACTCCGCCAGGGCCCAGGCCTTCGAGCCTTCAGTCAAGACGGTGCCCCTGGCGGTGTGGCGAGAAGACCGAACCACCAGTCCGGGTGTCGTGCCGCAAAGCACTTCCATTAGGGCGTCGGGGCCTTCTCGTGGCTGCTGCAGGTGAATCGATGACCAAGAGCGGGAGGTGGAGGTGATCTTCGTAGGAGACGACTGGTCCGAGGACCATTACGACATCGAGATCCTCGACGAACAGGGACGGCTGTTGACGGCTCATTGGCGCCTGCCCGAGGGGGTAGACGGCGTCACCGCCCTGCACGACCTGGTGGGGGACGTCGTCCAAGAGCCCTCGGAGGTGGTGGTGGGGATCGAGACCGACCGGGGGCTGTGGGCGGCGGCGCTGGTGGCCGCCGGCTACCAGGTCTACGCCGTCAACCCCAAGGCGGTGGCCCGCTATCGGGAACGATACGGGGGCGGATCGGGCGCCACGTCCGACGCCGCCGACGCCAAGGTCTTGGCGGACTTGGTGCGCACCGACCGCCGCAACCACCGCCCGGCGGCCGGGAACAGCGCCCAGGCCCAGGCGGTGAAGGTGCTGGCCCGGGCGCACCAGCGCCTGGTGTGGGCCCGTCGCCGTCAGATCAACGGCTTGCGGGCAACCCTGCGCGAGGTCTACCCGGCCGCGTTGGCCGCCTTCGGCGAGGACCTGGCCCACCCCGACGCCCTGGCCGTGCTCGAGCGGGCGCCCACGCCACGCAGGGGCGCCGCCCTCAGCACCTCGGCCATCACGGCAGCCCTGCGCCGGGGAGGGCGGAAGCGCAACCTCGACGCCCGCGCCGGCGAGATCCGTGACGCGCTGCGCTCCGAGCAGCTCGCCCCCCCGGTCGTGCTGGCCGATGCCTACGGCGCGGTGGTGAGATCGGCCGTGGCCATGCTCGGCGAGATGAACCGCCAGCTCGACAGCCTCGAGGCCGAGACAATTGACGGCGGGGTTTTGACGTGCACCCGGACGCCGAGATCATCCGCAGTCAGCCTGGACTTGGCGTGGTCCTAAGCGCCCGGGTGCTGGGCGAGTTCGGTGACGACCCGAACCGCTACGTCGATGGTAAGGCTCGCAAGAACTACGCGGGCACCTCGCCCATCACCGCGGCCTCCGGCAAGCGCAAGGTGGGGTCAAGGCCCGCTACGTCGGCAACCGCCACCTGACTGACGCCTGCTACCTGTGGGCCTTCAGCGCCCTGACCGCTTCCCCGGGAGCTCAGGCCTACTACGACTCCCTCCGCGAGCGGGGCAACGACCACGACGGCGCCCTGCGGGCCCTCGGCAACCGATTGGTGGGCATCCTCGACGGCTGCCTGCGCCACCGCACCGTCTACAGCGAGACCATCGCCTGGGGCCACCGTTCGGTGGTCGAGGGCATGTCGGCGTGCCCGAGCCAGAGGGCGATTACGGCAACGTGCGCAAGAGGGTCAGGGCGCACGTGTGCGGCACGTGGGCCTAGTGCTCTCGCGCGTAAGTCATTGTGACTTACGCGACCTTCAGTGGGCGACCGGCATAGGTCCACTTGAAGGGCTTCGCCCGCCGGTTGTAGTCGTTGATGAAGGCGATGATCCGCTCTGTG
>JALYMX010000067.1 GCA_030773495.1 Actinomycetota bacterium
ACCGGCCGGCTGGTCCGACACCTCGCGTTCCAGCCCGATGATGCCGCCCAGCACGGCGGCGAGAAGGAGGCGTCCGCCCAGCTCGAGGTTCCCGGGGAACGGCATCACGCCCCCGCCGGCGCCGTCAATGCCAACTCCCCGGCCGGGGGCCCAACCCCGGCCTCCTCGCCGAAGCGGGGCCCCATCCCCGCCGGCGCCGTCATGTGAACCGGTGCTCCCAACCGGCTTGGGGCAGGGGGGCGCCGGCCAGCAGGCAGCGTCCGTCGGCCGTGCACACGCCGAAGGGGATCGGCTGGCGCAGCCCGGCCTGGGCGAAGGTGGCGGCCACGTGGGCCGGGTTGGAGGCGGTGAACACGAGCTCGTAGTCGTCGCCGCCGCCCAGGGCGTCGTCGAGGGTGGCCCGGGGCGCCACGGGCACGGCGTCGAGAGCCACGCCGACGCCGGATGCCTCGGCCAGGTGGCGCACGTCGGTGGCCAGGCCGTCGGACACGTCGACCATGGCGGTGGCGCCCGCTGCCCGGGCCACCCGCCCCTCGGAGAGCCTCGCCCAGGGCCGGCGGTGCGCCGACACGGTGACGTCCTCGTCCCTCGCCTCTCCCGCTCGGAGCCGCCGAAGGCCGGCGGCCGACGCGCCGAGACGTCCCGTCACGAACAGGCGGTCGCCGGGCGCGGCGCCCGAGCGCAGCACGGGCGAGCGGTGGCCGGTGTCGCCGGTCACGGCGACGGACACCATCAGCACCGCCGCCTCCACCAGATCACCGCCCACCACCGGGCAGGCGTAGACCTCCACCGCCTCGGCCACACCCTTGTAGAGCAGGTCGACGTCGGTGTCGGAGGGGGCGCAGACCGTGACGAGGGCGTACTGCGGGACGCAGCCCATGGCGGCCACGTCGCTGAGGGCGACGGACATGGCCTTCCAGCCCACGTCGTCGAGGCCGACGAGCGAGAGGTCGAAGTGGACGCCGGCCACCACGGCGTCGGCGGTGAGCACGAGCGCCCCCGGCGGTGAGGACACCACTGCGGCGTCGTCGCCGATCCACGTCTCCCCGGGGGGTGGCCCGGGCAGCAGGTCACGCAGGCGCTGCAGAACGGCGAACTCGCCAGTCACGACGTGGCTCCGGTAGCGTCCACGGCCCGAGCGTAGAAGGAGCGGGGTACCACGATGCAAGGCGTCGTAAAGTCGTACGACCCCGGCACGGGCGACGGCGTCATCGTGCGCGACACCGACCGCCGCGAATACGAGTTGGCGCCCAACGCGCTGACCGGCTCCATCTTCCGGATGCTGCGCCAGGGCCAGCGGGTGGTGTTCGACACCGACGCCGAGGGCCGGGCCATGGGCCTGCGCCTCGGCTCCGAGGTCGACATGGGATCTCCCGCCGACCCCCCGAGCCCCGAACGGTAGGATGTGCGGGGTGGCGCCGCCCACCCCGCACCGCAGGTTGCTCGACTGGGTCGGCGACGTGGCCTCCCTCACCACCCCGGAACGGGTGGAGTGGTGCGACGGTTCGGCCGAGGAGTACGACCGGCTGTGCCACCTCCTCGTCGCCAACGGCACCTTCACCCGCCTCTCCGACGCCAAGCGGCCCAACTCGTACTGGACTCGCTCCGACCCGGGTGACGTCGCCCGCGTCGAGGACCGCACGTTCATCTGCTCGACGCGGGAGGACGACGCCGGCCCCACCAACAACTGGCGCCCGCCGGGCGAGATGCGGGCCACGCTCACCGAGCTGTTCCGCGGGTCCATGACCGGGCGCACGATGTACGTGCTGCCCTTCTCCATGGGGCCACTCGGGTCGCCCTTGGCCCACGTCGGCGTGCAGGTCACCGACTCGCCCTACGTGGCGGTGAGCATGCGGATCATGACCCGGATGGGCAACGGGGTCCTCGACGTCCTGGGCGACGACGGCGAGTTCGTGCCGTGCGTGCACTCGGTGGGCGCCCCCCTCGCCGGCGGGGCCGCCGACGTGCCGTGGCCGTGCAACCCCGACCACAAGTACATCGTCCACTTCCCCGAGACGCGCGAGATCTGGTCGTACGGCTCGGGCTACGGCGGCAACGCCCTGCTGGGCAAGAAGGCCTTCGGGCTGCGCATCGCCTCGGTGATCGCCCGGGACGAAGGGTGGCTGGCCGAGCACATGCTGATCGTCAAGCTCACCAGCCCGGAGGGCGAGGCGCGGTACGTCACCGGCGCCTTCCCCTCGGCCTGCGGGAAGACGAACCTGGCCATGCTCGTGCCCACCCTGCCCGGCTGGAAGGTCGAGACGGTGGGCGACGACATCTGCTGGATGAGGGTGGGACCCGACGGGCGGCTGTGGGCGATCAACCCCGAGGCCGGCTTCTTCGGCGTGGCCCCGGGCACGAGCATGGCCACCAACCCCAACGCCATGCTCACCCTCGCCGCCAACTGCATCTTCACCAACACGGCGCTCACCGACGACGGCGACGTGTGGTGGGAGGACATGACCGACGAGCGGCCGGCCCACCTCACCAACTGGGAGGGCCGGGACTGGACGCCGGCCTCCCCGAGGCGGGCCGCCCACCCCAACGCCCGCTTCACGGTGCCCGCCGCCCAGGACCCGGCCATCGCCCCCGAGTGGGAGGACCCGGTCGGCGTGCCCATCTCGGCCATCCTGGTGGGCGGGCGCCGTTCGTCGGTGGTGCCGCTCGTCGCCGAGGCGTTCGACTGGGAGCACGGCGTGTTCCTGGGGTCGATCCTGTCCTCGGAGACCACGGCGGCGGCGGCCGGGTCGGTGGGCGAGCTGCGCCGCGACCCGTTCGCCATGCTCCCGTTCTGCGGGTACCACATGGCGGACTACCTCGGGCAGTGGCTGGCCGTTGGCGGGCGCGCCGACCCCGAGAAGCTGCCCCGGGTGTTCTACGTCAACTGGTTCCGCAAGGACGCCGGCGGCCGCTGGCTGTGGCCGGGGTTCGGCGACAACAGCCGGGTGCTGGAGTGGGTGTTCGCCCGCTGCGCCGGCGGGGGCGAGGCGGTCGACACGGCCATCGGGCGGGTGCCGGCGCCCGGTGCCATCGACACCACCGGCCTCGACGTCTCCGACGACGACCTCGCCGCGCTCGTTCGCGTCGACGAGGCCGAGTGGCGGGCCGAGATCCCGTCCATCGAGCAGCACTACGCCGGCCTGGGTGACCGCCTCCCCGACGCCCTGCGAGCCCAGCTCACCGCCCTCGCCCGCCGCGTCGGCGCCGCACCCCCCGCGCTTCGGAGTACATAGCGGGCGTTTTCGGCCCGCTATGTACTCCACAACGGCGGGGACGGCTAGTGCTCGGCAGCGTCGGCCTCGGCCTTGGTGCGGTGCACGGTGCCGGGCGGGTGCTCGGGCGGCGCGTACAGCGAGTACAGCTGCAGCTCGTCGTCGCCGGCGTTGACCACGTTGTGCCACACGCCGGCCGGGATGATCACCGCCCAGTCGTCCTGCACGTCGTGGCACTCGTCGACGTCGCCCTCGGCCTTGCCCAGCTCCACCCGGGCCCGGCCCCGCTCGACGCGGATGAACTGGTCGAGGTCGGGGTGCGCCTCGGTGCCGATCTCCTCGCCCGGCGCCAGCCGCATCACCGTCAGCTGCACGTGCTCGCCGGTGTAGAGGACCGTGCGGAACGTGTCGTTGGAGAGCGTTTCCTTCTCGATGTCGCCTACCCAGCCGATCATGGGTGCTCCCCTACCCCATCGGCCGGGCGTCACTCCTCGCTGCGCCCGCCGAGGTGGCGGGCCAGGAAGCGCTCGGCGGCGGCGTAGAAGCGCAGCCGGTTCTCCGGCTTGGCGAACCCGTGGCCCTCGTCCTCGAAGAGCAGGTACTCGTGGTCGATGCCCTTGTCCCGCAGGGCGGCCACGATCTGCTCGGACTCGGCCTGCTTGACCCGGGGGTCGTTGGCCCCCTGGGCGATCAGCAGGGGGATGCGCACCTGGTCCGCCCGCGACAGCGGCGAGCGCGACCACAAGAGGTCGGCCTCGGTCTCGGGGTTGCCGAGGCGGGTGTGGAACTGGGCGACGACGGGCGCCCAGTAGGGCGGGATGCTCTCGATGAGGGTGATGAGGTTCGACGGGCCGACGATGTCGACGGCGCAGGCGAACAGGTCGGGCGTGAAGGTGGCGCCCACCAGGGCGGCGTAGCCGCCGTAGGACCCGCCGTAGATGCCCACCCGGTCGGCATCCGCGTAGCCCTGCTCGACCACCCAGGCCACGGCGTCGACGAGGTCGTCGTGCATCCGCGCGCCCCACTCGCGGTCGCCGGCGTTGACGAACTCCTTGCCGTAGCCGGTGGAGCCCCGGAAGTTCACCTGGACGCACAGGTAGCCGCGGTTGGCCAGCCACTGGGCCTCGGGGTTGAGCCCCCACACGTCGCGCGCCCAGGGCCCGCCGTGCACGTTGACCACGGTGGGCAGCGAACGGCGCTCGGTCCCCGGCGGGAAGGTGAGGTAGCCCGAGATCTCGAGCCCGTCGCGGGCCGTGTAGGAGAACGGCTCCATGCCGGCCAGCGTGTAGCGGGCCAGCGCCGGCTGGTGGTGGAACAGGAATGTCCCCTCGCCCGTCGCCCGGTCGAAGGAGAAGTACGACACAGGGCCGTCGTCGGCGGTGAAGGCCAGCAGCCACCGGCGGCTGTCGTCGTCGCGGTTGCCCACCCGCACGTCGCCGGGGTGCAGGGCCCGCATGGCGGCGAAGTCCTCGGCGAGGGTGTCGTCGAGCACCTGCCACTCGAGGCGCTGGCGCAGGAAGCCCACCAGCTCGACCTGCCGGGTGTCGGGGTGGACCACCACCTCGGCCACGTCGAAGCGGGGGTCCTCGGCCAGGACCTCCGCGCCGCCGCCGTCGAGAGGGACGCGCACCAGGCGGCCGGCGTTGGCGTCGAGCGACGACACCATGAGCAAGGCGTCGCCCTCGGCGGTGAAGTCGACGGGGGCGGTGGTGAGCGCGTCCTCCTGGCCCACCTGGAGCAGGGGCCGCCAGTCGTCGCCGTCGCCGTCGCGGACGAGCACCGCCATCCCCCCGTCGGGCGTGGGGGCGACGCCCGCCCGCACCCGCAGCTCGCGATCGGCCACCCAGGCGATGAACCCCGGGTTGTCGACCAACTTCTCCAGCTCACCGGTGGTCAGCTCCAGCCGGTACACGTCGTGCAGCTGGGGGTTGTCCTTGTTGAGCCCGACCAGCACCGTGCCCGGGTGGTGCTTCGACACCTCCACCACCTGGGCCTGCACCCCCTCGAAGGGCGTGAGGTCGCGCACGCCGCCCTCCTCGAGGTCCACGGCGTGCAGCCTCCAGTTCTCGTCGCCCCCCTGGTCCTGCAGGTAGAGCAGGTGGCGGCCGTCGTGGGCCCAGAAGTACTGCCGTATCCCGCGCTCGCGGTCGTCGGTGACCGGTCGGGCCTCGTCGGAGCCCACCTCGGCCACCCACACGTTGAGCACGCCGGCCGCCGGCGCCACCCACGCCAGGCGGCGGCCGTCGGGGGAGACGCGGGGCAGGATGCGCTCCGGGTTGCCGAACAGAACCTGGCGCGGGATCATCTCGGGCGACGTGGCCATGGGGACCCACGGTAGAGTGCCGGCTCCCGTCCAGGTCGTCGTCGAGGAGGTCGCCCAGTGGCCGTCACCGCCTACGTGCTCATCCAGACCGAGGTCGGCAAGGCGGCGCAGGTGGCGAAGCAGGTGGCGGGCATCGACGGGGTCATCGCCGCCGACGACGTGATCGGGCCCTACGACGTCATCGTGCGGGCCGAGGCCGAGTCCGTGGACGAGCTGGGGCGCATGGTGGTGGGCAAGGTGCAGTCCATCGACGGCATCACCCGCACCCTCACCTGCCAGGTGGTGCACCTGTAGCGCGGCCCAGCTCCTAGCTCCCCACGAGCAGGGCGCGGATCGACAGGCCCATGACGAACAGGCCGCCGAAGCCGTAGAGGAGGTACAGCCGGTGCCGCAGCTGGGCCCGGTACGAGTAGAGGATGCCGATGGCGATGATGGCCACGAACCCGTAGAACATGTGGAACTGAGCGGCCTCCATGCCCTGGCCGGCCACCATCCCCACGCCCAGGCCGACCTGCACGAACACCGACACCTGGACGAACACCGTGAACCACCACAACGCCCGGGTGCGCAGCCCCGTGATGCGGTGAGCGGCGAGGGCCCACACGCCGGCCAGCCCGTTGCCGATGATGACGAACCACGCCCAGCCGACGTGGAGGTCGCGCAGCAGCGGGGCGCCCCGCTACGAGGGGGCCGTGGAGCGCTGCTCCACCGTGAACGACCACAGCTCCGAGCCGCTGGCCACCGGCCCCTGCGCTCCCTCGGCGCGGGCGTGGCCCTGGCCGAAGGCCTGCGAGGACACCCAGGCGTCGAACGACTGCTGGTCGCGCCAGCGGGTGTAAACGAGCCAGGTGTCGCGGCCGTCGGTGGGGCGCAGGAGCTGGAACTCCTCGAAGCCGTCCGTCTTGTCGACCTGGCCGGCGCGGGCGGCGAAGCGCGCGGCGAGCTCCTCGGCGCGCTCGGCGGGCACGGTGATGGCGTTGATGCGGACGACGGACATGGCGCCGATCCTGCCACGGCGCCCTGTCGCCGGTCAGGTCGTGACGGCGGCCCCGCTCACCCGCCGTCGGCGAACAGCCAGTCCTCCCTGGTGCCCTCCGGCGCCCCCCGGCGCACGAAGTGCTCCTGGCCCCAGGCGAGGGCGAAGGCGTCGGGGGGCATGTTCAGGAAGAACGAGGTCTCGGCTATCTGGCTGGCGTGGGCGGCCATGGCCTTGCGCTTCACGTCGAGGTAGCCGCTGACGTCCACCCGGGTGGTGATGAGGTGGCCCGGGGTGCCGAAGGTGGCCGGGTCGAGCTCGCTGGTCTCGGCGGCGGCGTCGGGTGAGGCCTCGAGCAGGGCGACGAAGTAGTCGCGGTCGGGCGTCGCCTCGTACACCCGGGGCGTGCCGGCCAGCTCGGCGGCGCGCACGCCCACGCGGTGGACCTGGATGTGGTCGGGGTGCCCGTAGGCGCCGTGGTCGTCGTAGACGGTGAGCACGTCGGCCTCCTCCTCGGTGAGGATGGCGGCCAGGCGGGCGGCCGCCTCCTCCACGTCGGCCCGCCAGAAGCAGGCGGGCGAGTCGTTGGCCGGGGTGCCCATCATCCCGGAGTCCTCGTAGCCCAAGAACTCCACGCGGCTCACGCCGAGGATGCGGGCCGCCTCGAGCGTCTCGGCCGTTCGCCGCTCGGCCAGCGTCTCGCCGGGGGCGAGGAAGCCCTCGGCCACCTCGCCCTGCTCGCCGCGGGTGGCGACCACCAGCACCACGCGGTGGCCCTCGGCCGCCGCCCGGGCCATGGTCCCGCCGCAGGCGATGGCCTCGTCGTCGGGATGCGCGTGGAAGGTCACCAGGGTCGCCATGCGGCATCGTCGCGCAGCCCCGGAGGCGTACCGTTCGGCCGTGGCACAGGGAGAGCGCGGCGTGCGGGTCCGGGTGGGGACGCTGGAGGAGCTGAAGGCGAAGGGCTGCCTCACCGGCAAGGCGGGCTCGCAGCCGGTGTGCGTGTTCTGGTCCGACGGCCGGGCCTACGCGCTCGACGACCGCTGCCCGCACATGGGCTTCCCGCTCCACCGGGGGACGGTGGAGAACGGGCTGGTGACCTGCCACTGGCACCACGCCCGCTTCGACCTGTCGTCGGGGGGGACGATGAACCCCTTCGCCGACGACGTGCGGGCCTACCCCGTGGAGGTGGACGACGGCGTCGTGGTGGTCGTGGTGGACGACGCCGCCGGCGACGGTGCCGGCGACGGCGCCGGCGCCCGCGTCGACCAGGCCCGGCGGCGGCTGGAGGAAGGGCTCGAGCAGGGGCTCACCCTGGTGACGGCCAAGGCGGTCCTCGCGCTGTTGGACGCCGGGGTCCCGGTAGAGGACGTCGTCCGGGTGGGCGTGGAGTTCGGCACCTGCTACCGGGACGCGGGGTGGGGCGCCGGGCTGACCGTCCTGGTGGCCATGGCCGACGTCGTCCCCCACCTCGACCCCGCCGACCGGGCGCTGGCCCTGGTCCACGGGCTGGCCTTCGTGTCGCGCGACACCCGGGGGCGCCCGCCGTCGTTCCCCCTGCGCCCGCTGGGCTCGACCGACGTCCCGCCCGAGCGGCTGGTGGGGTGGTACCGGCGCTTCGTCGAGAGCCGCAGCGCGGCAGCGGCCGAGCGGGTGCTGCTGACGGCGCTCGACTCCGGGATGGCGCTCGACCGGGTGGAGGCCATGATGACCGCCGCCGCCACCGACCACGTGTTCCTCGACGGAGGGCACACTATCGACTTCACCAATAAGGCCTTCGAGGCGGTGGCCCTGCTCGGGCCGTCCTCGGCCGGCGAGGTGCTCGCCTCGCTGGTGCCGGGCACGGCCCGGGCGTCACGGTCGGAGGAGGAGGGCCGCTGGCGCCACCCGCACGACCTGGTGGCCCTGCTCGGCGAGGCCACGGCCCGGCTGCCGGCGCTGGTCGCTTCCGGCGCCGCTCGCCGGGAGTCGTGGGACGACGTAGCCGGGCTGGCGTGGGCCGTGCTGGGCGACGACCCCGCCGCCATCCTGGAGGCGCTGTGCTCGGCGCTCGCCGCCGGCGCCACCCCCGAGCAGCTGGGGAGGGCGGTGGCCTACGCCGCCGCGCTGCGCATCACCCGGTTCCACACGCAGAACGACCACGGCGACTGGGACGTGGTGCACCACGGCTTCACCGCCGCCAACGCCGTGCACCAGTCGCTGGTGCGGGCCCCGTCACCGGAGCTGCTGCGGGGGGTGCTCCAGGGGGCGCTGGTGGTGTACCTCGACCGCTTCCTGAACGTGCCCGCCGCCCGGCCGCCCCGGTTCGAGGGGCCCGTCGACCTGGCCGTCCTGCAGGGGTGCTGGGACGCCCAGGGCCGGGTCGACGAGGCGGGAGCGCTGGTCTACGGGTGGCTGCAGGGCGGGGGCGACCCCGGCGCGGTCATCGCCGCCCTGGGCCGGGCTCTGCTGGCCGAGGACGCCGGGTTCCACTGGTACCAGACCTACGAAGCGGCGGTCCGGCAGTTCCACGCCTGGACGGCCGGCTCGGAGGAGGGGGCGCTGATCCTGGCGGGGTGCGCCCGGTTCCTGGCGGCGCACACGCCGACGCGACGGGAGCTGGCGCAGGTGGTGCGGATCGCGACGCGCCTTCGTCGGGGAGAGATGCTGTTCGAGGAGGGGTAGCCGAGCAGCTCAGCCCTGCGAAACCGAGAGAGCCGGGCCTCACGGCCCGGCTC
>JALYMX010000068.1 GCA_030773495.1 Actinomycetota bacterium
GGCCACGGCCAACGCCTCCTGGGCGGGGGCGGCGCTGGCTCGGGCCAGGCGCTCCACGTCCTCGCGCGCCGCCTCGTAGCCCGGCCCCGGGACCAGGCGGAGGCGGCGGTAGCGGCGGGCGTAGTTCTCGGCGGCGGCGGCGAGGGCCAGGTTGAACCGGGGGTCGCGCCGCCCGCTCTCGCGCAGGAAGCGCCGGGCCCGCGCCGAGCCCCGGTAGTACCACCGGTAGGCCTGGCGCACGCCCTCCTCCAGCTCGCGGGCGGTCATGTGGGCCGGCTCGAACACCGCGTGGTAGAGGTTGTAGCGCTTCCAGTCGAACGACGTGATGCGGTCGTCGGCCAGCATCCGGGCGTAGGTGTGGGTACCCGGGTAGGGCGTGAGCACCGAGAAGTGGGCCAGGTCGACCCCGATGCGGTCGACGAACTCCACCGTGTCCCGGAACACGCTGGGCTGGTCGTGGTCGAAGCCGAAGATGAACCCGCCCTCAATGCCGATGCCCCGCCGGTGCAGGTTCTCCACCAGCTCGCCGTACTGGCCGGGCCGGTTCTTCTTGTTGCACTCCACCAGGGCTTCGCGCGACACGCTCTCGAACCCCGTGAACAGGACCCGGCAGCCGCTGCGGGCGGCCAGGTCCAGCAGCTCGAGGTCGCGGGCCAGGCCGATGGACGCCTGGGCGCCCCACGTCACGTGCACCTTGGAGCGCACGATCGCCTCGCAGAGGGCCCGGGTGTAGTCGAGGTCGGCGGCCAGGTCGTCGTCGAGGAAGAACACGTAGGCGAAGCGGCCGAGGTGCTGGCCGGCCCGCTTCAGCACCCGCAGTTCCTCCACCACCTGCGCGGGGTCGCGGTGGCGCGAGCCGCGGCCGTTGATGCGGATGACCGAGCAGAAGTCGCAGTTGAACCGGCAGCCGCGGGTGGTCTGGAGGGTGTTGAGGGGGGCGTAGCGGGTGATGGGCCACGACCGGAGGTCCCGGGCCCACTCGTCGACGGTGGGCACGGTGTCCATGCCCTGCCAGCTGCCCTGGTAGAGCGGCTGGAGGCGCCCGGCCAGCACGTCGGCCAGCACCGTGGCCAGCACCGTCTCGGCCTCGCCCGAGACCACGGCGTCGGCGTGGCGCAGGGCCTCGGCGGGGAGCAGGGAGGCGTGCACGCCGCCGAGGACCACGGGGACACCCCGGGCGCGGTAGGCGTCGGCGATCTGGTAGGCGCGGGGCGCCACCGGCGTCCACACGGTGAGCGCGGTCAGGTCCGGTCGCTCGTCGGGCACCCGGTCGAAGTTCTCGTCGACGACCTTGGCGTCCCATCCCTGGCGGCGGGCCAGGGCGGCCAGCACCAGCAGGGCCATGGGTGGCATGCGGTGGCCGAAGGTGTTCTGGATCCCCGTCCCCTGCCACTTCGGGAGCACCAGGTGCAGCAGCGGCCGGTCCCTCACCACTCCTCCTCGCTCTTCGACCCGCCGAGTCTGCCACGCCACCCGCGCCCCTACCCTGCCGGCCGTGGGTCCGGAGGCCGGCGACGTGTTCTGTTATGTCACGACGACCGGCCGCCGCACCGGGAAGCCCCACACCATCGAGATCTGGTACGCCCGCAGCGGCGGGGCGATGTACGTGATCGCCCAGGCCGGCGAGCGGGCCGACTGGGTCCGCAACCTGTTGGCCGACCCGTCGGTGGTGGTGCGGGTGGGCGGCGACGAGTGGCCCGCCCGGGCCCGTCCCGTGCACGACGAGGAGGAGCGGGGGCGGGCCGGGCGAGCGGTGGCCGCCCGGTACCAGGGCTGGACGGAGGGCAGCCCGCTGCCGGCCTGGCTGGGCGCCGCCCTCCCGGTGGCGCTGGAGCCCGGGGCGCCCCCGGAGGACGACGAGACGATGAGGCGCTGAGCGCCGGGACGGGCGCCAGCATGGCGAGGTGGCCGACCACTAGCTAGGTGGAGGACTTCGCCACGCTCAACCGCGCGGGAGCAACGCTGCACGGCGTCGCCGGCCACGATGGCGGGACGACCGACTACGGCCGGGAGGGCGTGGCCGCCCGCCAACCGGCCCGTCCCGCCCGGCGCCGGGTCCTGCCGCGGGTGCCGACGGCGCCGGCCGACGAGCTGGCCGCGGCACATGATGGCCGAGCGGCTCGAGGCCGAGCTCGACGTCCACGACCCCGGGGAGTGGCGGCGCGCGTCAGCGTGCTGTTTGGCCCGTGCTCAACCGCAGTCCGTTTACGCAACCGGTGTCTGGCTCGATCCCCGCCTCGAGCGCCAGCTCCAGGACTTCGATCCAGTTGGAGTAGAGCGAGTAGTTGTCCCCGGTACCCCATCAGCCGGGTGCCGCCACCCATGCGCGTCTTGCCCTCAGTCGGTGGAGGCTCCCTGTGGGGTGTGAGCGAGAGCGATCCGCCTGTCACGGCGTGGGGACCGTGGGTGCCTGACGAGACGAAGGCGGATACGGCTCAGCGCCGCCGGCCTCGTCGTGGTCGCATGGGCTGTCCTCCCCCCGTACATCGGCCCTGCCATCGCCACCGAGAGCCGCGTCGAAGTGGCGGACCACGTGGTGCCCGCCATGGTCGTGCTCGCCCTTTCGGTGGCCGCGCTACCCCGAGCCCGGCGTCCGACGACCCGCGGTATTTGAGGACGAGGAGGAACGCGCTGCAATCACTGCGGACCTCGTCCCGGCCAGACTTCGAAGTCGCCCACGGTCGAACGGAACCTCGCGTACAATCCTGCTTGCTCGCGCGCCGGCGGCGAGACAGGGGAATCGGGTTGAGACGAGATGCGCGGCGAGTGAGTGAGGTGGCCGCCGGCAAGGGCGGCATCGCCTTCCATCACCCGGTCAGCTTCTGGTTCGGATCAGCGGCGGTGACCCTCGGCGTCGT
>JALYMX010000069.1 GCA_030773495.1 Actinomycetota bacterium
GCTCCGCTGTTCGCCTCGGTGCGCCCCGGGCTGGGGCGCCTGGTGGAGCGCCTGGAGGAGGCACTGCGGGCCCGGGGGGTGGCGCTGCGCCTCGGCGCGCCGGTGTCGCGCCTGCCCGACGCCCGTGCCGTCGTCCTCGCCACGCCGGCGCCCGCTGCCGCCGGCCTCGTCGAGCCGGCCTCGCCCGATGCCGCCGCCGGCCTGCGCGCCATCGACTACGCGTCCGTGGCCCTCGCCGTGCTCGTCTACCCCGCCGCCGCGCTGGCCCGCCGGCTCGACGGCACGGGATTCCTCGTGCCCGCCAGCGAGGGACGCCTGCTCACGGCCTGCTCGTTCGGGTCGTCCAAGTGGCCCCACTGGGCCGAGCCGGGCGAGGTGGTGCTGCGGGCGTCTGCGGGACGGTGGGGCGACGAGCGGGCCCTCGGGCTGGCCGATACCGAGCTGACCGAGCGGCTCCACGGGGAGCTCGTCGCCGCCTTGGGGCTGCGCGAGGAGCCCCGTGCCGTGCGAGTGGCGCGCTGGCCGGCCGCCTTCCCGCAGTACCGCCCGGGCCACCTCGAGCGGGTGGCCGGCGTGGAGGCGGCACTGGCCCGCGACCTCCCCGGCGTCGAGCTGGCCGGCGCCGGCTACCGCGGCGTGGGCATCGCCGCCTGCATCGCCCAGGGCCGGGCGGCGGCTCGACGGGCGCTGGTGTCGCTGGCTCGGGCGTAGCGCCGAGCAAAATTAGGACTAAAGTAGGTTTGGTCGCTGCCGATACCTTTGTCATGGTCACGAACACGGCCCGGGGGTTGTGCGTCCGGCGTGCCTGGACGGGCCAGTTCACCACCTCGGTCCTCGGCCTGGAGCGCACCCGTTGCCTGCTCGCAGGTGCGATGGAAGGCAAGACGCTTCCTCGAGTGCGAGGAGGTGAACCAATGAAGGCTCTCATGATGAGAACCAGCATCCGCGTCGCGGTCCTCCTGACGACCGTCGCCGCCCTCGGCGCTCCCAAGAAGTGGTGAGCGCCGCTCGCGGTATCGCCGCTCGACGCACGAAAGGGGTGACATGAAGAAGATCCTCTACTCGGCCCGGCTGCTGGCCCTCGTCGGCATCGCCGTCTCCGTTCTCGGCGCGCCCCAGAAGTGGTAGCGCGGCCGTTCACGGGCTCCCGGGGCTCTGCGGGCGCCGGTGCCGGTGATCCGGGAGACAGGTTGCCGATCCGACTTCCGAAGCTGAGCTCACTCCGGTCGTTCCACCTCTACGTCGCCACGGTGATCCTCGCCGGCGCCGGCGCCATCATCATCACGCTGCCACGCGCGCAGCTGGCGGACGTTGCCTCGGCGCCGTTCTGGCTGTTCGCCGCCCTCCTTCTCCTGGCCGAGCTCCGGCCCATCGAGTGGCTCGGCCGGCACGGCGGTGCCGAGGTCACCGCCTCGTGGACGTTCTCCTTCGCCCTGCTCCTTCTGACGCCGGAATGGGCCATCATCGTCACCGCCGTCGCCTGCCTGACGGCCGAAGCCGTCCACCGCAAGGGGCCGGTGCGCATGCTGTTCAACACGGCACAGATCGTCGTGTCCCTCACCATCGCCGCGCTCGTGCTGCGCGCTCTCGCGCCGGCACCGCCCGTGCCGGGCGGGGTGACCGCCGAGTGGCTGTTCGCGGTCACGCTGGCTGGCGCCTCGGCCTTCCTTCTCAACGGCCTCCTCACCTGCACCGTGCTGGCGCTCCACCGGCGCCGAACCGTCGTCGGCACCATTCGCCAAGGGCTCCTGCAGAACCTGTCCACGGACGGGATGCTCCTGGCTCTGGCCCCTGTCTTTGCCGTCCTCGCCCAGCTGGCCTTCGGCATCGTCCCCTTCCTCCTGCTCACCGCATGGGCGGTGTACCGCAGCACGGTGCTCGCCGTGCGCCGGGAGCACGAGGCGACGCACGACCAGCTCACCGGCCTGGCCAACCGCCGGTACTTCACCGACCAGGCCCAGGACGCCCTCCAGGCGGCAACGAAGCGGAACGCATCGGTAGCTCTGGCCCTCATCGACCTCAACAGCTTCAAAGAGATCAACGACCTCCTCGGTCACCACATCGGCGACCGGGTCCTCCAGGTGGTAGCGCGACGGTTGAACGATTGCCGGCGGGCCGGCGACCTCGCGGCGAGGCTGGGAGGCGACGAATTCGCCGTGCTCCTCCGCGACGCGGGAACGCCCGCAGACGCGTCGGCAGCGGCCGAGCGGCTCCACGCCGAGCTGAGCAGGCCCTGCGTCGTCGAGGGGTTCCCGCTGTCCATCACGGGCAGCTTCGGCGTGTCGTTGGCCCCCGATCACGGGTCCGACGTGGACACGCTGTTGCAGAACGCGGACGTGGCGATGTATCGGGCCAAACAGGACGACGGTGGGGTCACGCTCTACTCCAACGAGTCGGACCGGTTCGGCAAGAGCCGCATGGGCCTGCTGACGGAGGTGCAGCGCGCCATCGAGTGCCATGAGTTCCTCCTCCATTGGCAGCCCAAGGTCGACATCCACACCGGCGAGGTGGTCGGCGCCGAGGCACTCGTGCGTTGGGACCACCCCAGCCTGGGGCTCGTCCCACCCGACGAGTTCATCCCGCTCGCCGAGCACACCGACTTGATGGGTCCCTTCACCGAGGCGGTGCTCGACCTCGCGCTCGGGCAGGCAAGGTCCTGGGCCGACGATGGCCTCGTCATCGATGTCAGTGTGAACGGCTCGGCCCGCACCCTTCACGACCTGCAGTTCCCGGGCGCCGTGCGCCGCCTGCTCACGAAGTGGGACCTGCCCGCACACGCGCTCGACATCGAGATCACCGAGAACACCATGCTCGCCGACCCGGTCCGCACACGCGCGGTCGTCCACGACCTACGCAGCATCGGCGTGTCGCTCTCGATCGACGACTTCGGCACCGGGTACTCCTCGCTCGCCAACCTCCGCGACCTGCCGGTCTCGCGGGTCAAGATCGATCGCTCCTTCGTGCGCGACATGGTGCGGGTGCACGGCGACCAGGTCATCGTGCGCTCCATCATCGACTTGGCCGGCAACCTCGGACTCGGCACGGTCGCCGAGGGCGTCGAGGACAGGGAGACCCTCGATCTGCTGCGCTCCCTGGGGTGTGACGTGGCGCAGGGCTATCTCTTGTCCAGACCGCTGCCCGCGGCCGACTTCGTCGCCTGGCTGGACCGGCCCCTCGTGTTGTCGGAAGGGGGCGACACGGCGTCGTGATACTCGTCGCAGTCTTGGCCGTGGCCTTCGCGCTCGTCCTCGCCTCCGGGGGCAACCTGCGCAACCTCGCTGCGCTGCGAATCCGCCACTCGGAGATCGCGGCTGTTGCCCTCGGTGTGCAGATACTCGTGATCAACGTCGTTCCCGGCGAGCTTCCGAGACCGCTCGCGGCGGCAGCGCACGTGGCGACGTACCTGCTCTTGGCGACGTTCCTCTACTGCAACCGCCATTTGCCGTGGATCTGGGCGGTCGCCCTGGGAGGCGGGATGAACTTCGCCGCCATAGCGGCCAACGGCGGGGTGATGCCGGCCTCGCCTGCCGCCATGCGCACCGCCGGCTTGTCGCCGGCTGCCGACCATTTCACCAACTCGGGCGCCGTCGGTGACGTCCGGCTCGCGTGGCTCGGCGACATCTTCGCCGTTCCGGAGCGATTCCCGCTCGCCAACGTCTTCAGCGCCGGCGACGTGGTACTCGTCGTCGGTGCCGCGCTGTTGCTCCGAGGTGTTCTCCACGCCAGACCCGAGGATCGCGCACTGGCCGTTCCCGACGCCGGTCGGCGCGGTCGTCCAGACGATCAGCGGGCGCGCTGGTAACGGCACACTTGCACGCCGGTGCTCGCCGTCGTCACCGACGTGAGCTCGAACGCTCGCGCCTCGCCGTCGTCGGGGAAGATGCCCTTGCCGCCGCCGAGGATGATCGGCTCGATCATGAGGTTGAGCTCATCGACGAGGTCCGCGGCGAGCAACGCCCGGACGAGCGACGCGCTGCCCATCACGTTGACGTCGCCGCCCGGCTGGTCGCGCAGCTCGGACACCTTCCTCACGAGGTCGTCGCCCCGGATGATCGTGGTCGGCTTCCACGTCACGTCGGCGTCGGTCAGCGTGTCCGACACGACGTACTTCTGGGCGCTGTTCATCCAGTCGGCGAACGGGTCGCCGGCGCGATCCGGCCACGCCCCGGCCATCACCTGCCATGTGCGGCGACCCTGGAGGAGGGCTTCGGTGCGCTCGGACATCTCGTCGATCGCCGTCCCGATGACCTCCGGGTCGAAGAACGGCATCGACCAACCTCCGTGGCGGAACCCACCGTCGGTGTCCTCGTCGGGGCCCCCTGGGGCCTGCACGACGCCGTCCAGGCTGATGAACTCACTGATGACGATTCGCATGCCGTTCTGACGATGCCATAGGTCGTGACTCATCGGGGCGCACACGGATCGTTCGCTACGCGGAGCGCACTGGGCGCCGCTCGGCGAGACCGAGTCCGTCAGAATGCGCCGGATGCCTGATCAACGACTGAAGCAACGGCGGACCATGAGCACGCTCCGTGAGGGCGGGCCGCTGGCCAACCAGGGCACCGAGCTGACCGAGGTGCGCCCCGACGACGCGGCCGCCGGCGGGGGGAGCAACGACGCCTCGATGAACAACCCCGCCGGACACGGCGCCGGCCGGTGACGGACAGCGAGACCGGGCGCGGCGACGTGGAGCGGCCCCCGCGGTTCCTCCCCATGCTCGCCGGCGCGGAGGGCGTCCCCCACAACCCCGACGCGTACCAGCTCGAGCCCAAGCTCGACGGCCAACGGGCCGTGGTCATCGTCGAGCCTTCAGGGGTCACACTGCTGAACCGCCGGGGCGGCGAGATCACCCCAACCTACCCCGAGCTGGGGGGACTCGCCGACGCCCTGGCGCCGCACGCCGCGGTGCTCGACGGCGAGGTGGTCACGTTCAACGAGAAGGGCCAGACCAGCTTCCAGCGCCTCCAGCGCCGCATGCACGTCTCCCGGCCGCCTCCCCGCCTCCTTTCCGAGACGCCCGCGGTCTTCGTGGTTTTCGACGTGTTGTGGCTCGACGGCGAGCCCCTCGTCGACCGTCCTCAGGCCGAGCGCAGGCGGGTCCTGGAGAGCCTGGGCATCAAGGGTCCGGCGTGGCAGACAGCGCCCGTCCTCGACGCCGCTCCCGCCGAGCTCCTCGAGGCGTGCCGGCAGCTGGGGCTGGAGGGCTTCATGGCGAAACGATTGGACGCGACGTACGCGGTCGGCCGGCGGTCGCCGGCGTGGTCCAAGGTCAAGTGCGGCCGGCGCCGCGAGTTCGTGGTGGGGGGTTGGTCGGCGGGGCAGGGAAGCCGCCAGCAGACGATCGGCTCCCTGGCCCTCGGCTGCTACGACCGCACTCCCGAGCAAGCCGAGCGCTTGGGCCACGCGCCGCGGCTGTTCTATGTCGGGCAGGCCGGCTCAGGACTGACCGAGGAGATGATCGGCCAGCTCAGGCGCCTCTTCGCTCAGATCTCGACGCCGGTGTCTCCGTTCGTGAGCCGACCGCCCCTCCGGCTGAGCTACGTCGAGCCCATGCTGGTCGTCGAAGTTGCCTACAGCGAGGTCACCGAGTCGGGGACCCTCCGCCAGCCCTCCATCAAGGGCCTCCGCGCCGACGTCCTCGCCGGCGAGGTGACGTGGGACGACGAGATCGCCGCCCGTTTCACCAAGTGACGTCGCCCGCTCCCACACTGGCGGGCACGCGACCTACAGGATTCCTTCGAGCCGGACGGCGACCTCGCGGTAACGCGTCACCGGCACCAGATGCACGCCGTCGAACGCACCGGAGCGACGGATCTGGTCGACCGCCTCGCAGGCCATCCCAACGCCGGCGCGCTGATCGCCCTCGAGCCGGGCCATGACTCCGCGCGGGACGGCGAGCTCCGGGATGTTGGCGGAGAGCTTGGCGGCCATCGACGCGGTTGGCAGCACCATGATGCCGGCGTAGACGGGCCCACCGAACTCGACCGACTCTCGCCACGCGAAGAGTTCCTCGATCGAGAACGAGATCTGGACGAACAGAACGTCGGCGTCGCGCTTCCAAGGTGGGAGCGGCCGCAGCCCGGACGTGACGCCAACACGGAACGAGCGTGCGCCATTGGTCGACTCCTCGGAGAAGCGCCGTGCCTCCGTCATCATCGACTGGACGGTGAGATCGTCGGAACGGGCGCCGGTCTCGGGTCGATCGCCGAAGACGAAGAGGAGCTCGTCGAGCCCGTAGGCCGATGCAGTGAGCAGGTCTCTCCGGAACCCGAGGACGTTGCGATCCCGGGCGTTGAGGCAGGCGATCGCTCGACCACCCATGAGGGCGACCTCGTGGGCAACCGCGATGCTCGACACGGTCGCCCTGCCGATGTGGTTGTCGGGTATGAGGAAGGCGGAAGCGATGCCGCTCATCACGCCGACCTGGTGACGCACCCGCGTGAAGTCTGGCGTGGTCGCGGGCTCCACCTCGCAGATGAGGTCGAAGCCAGAGGGCACGGTCACAGGATCGCGCGAGCGTGCGCTCCTCCGCGCGGCGTCCCGGTAGCTGCGTCGTCCCGCCGCACGACGAGGCGCGAACGATGGCGCTGACGGCGACCCGACGCCGGTGCGCCAAGGCAGGGTGTCGGTGCGCGTCGTCGGGCATTCCGGCTGCGCACCGGCGGGCCGCCCGACGGCGACGTGGTGACGGCGGCCGTGACGGGGGAGAATGGGGGCATGGCCAGGTCGATCTGGGGTGGCGCCATCAGCTTCGGGCTCGTGAACGTGCCCGTGAAGCTGTTCACCGCCGTCCGGCAGAGGGACGTCCGATTCCACCAGCTGCACGCCGCCGACGGAGCGCGCATCAACCAGAAACGGGTGTGCTCGGCGGACGGCCAGGAGGTCGCCTACGAGGACATCGTGAAGGGCTACGACCTGGGCGGCGGCCAGTACGTGGTGATCGAGCCCGAGGAGCTGGAGGCCCTCGACCCCGAGAGCACCCACACCATCGACATCGAGGACTTCGTGAGCCTCGATGAGATCGACCCGCTGTTCTTCGACTCCTCGTACTACGTGGTCCCCGACGAGCGGGGCGGAAAGGCGTACCGCCTGCTGCTCGAGGCCATGCGCGACGCCAACAAGGTGGGCATCGCCCGCGTCGTCATGCGCACCAAGCAGTACCTGGTGGCCGTCCGCCCCGTGGGAGAGGCACTCGTCATGTCCACCATGAACTTCGCCGACGAGGTGGTGCCCCAGTCCGATCTCGACGGCCTGCCGGGGCCGGCGGAGAACGTGGGCGACCGGGAGCTCAAGATGGCCCGCCAGCTCATCGAGTCGCTCTCCACCGAGTTCGACCCCGAGAAGTACCACGACACCTACCGGGAGCAGGTGCTCGCGCTCATCGAGCGCAAGGCCGAGGGGCACGACGTCGTCGCCGCGCCGGCTGCCCAGCGGCCCACGCCGGTGGTGGACCTCATGGCCGCCCTGGAAGCCTCGCTGGCCGCCGCACGCGGCGGCGACCGGCCACGGTC
>JALYMX010000070.1 GCA_030773495.1 Actinomycetota bacterium
CGGGGGTTGTAGCAAGAGGTAGATAAGAAGCGTTATGCACCACTTCTCCAGTCGGCCCTGGTAGCTTCCCTGGGTGCGCTTGACCGCCGCCCACGTGATCGTCCCGCTGCACCGAGAAGTCGCCACCGGCGCCCTGGCTTCGATCCTCCGCCGGAACCGCGTCCGCGCCGGCGCGCTCGAGGACCTGCGGTGAGCACGGCGCCTCGCATGGTCGACGCCGTGGACGATTTCCTGGTCGCCCTGTCGGCCGCCAAGCCCAGCCCGCACACCCTCGCCGCCTACCGACGTGACCTGGTCGGCGTGGCCGCCCGGGTGGCCATCGCCCAGGGGGTGAGCCTCGACGAGCTCACACTGGCCGCCCTAGACAAGGCGTCACTGCGACGCGGCTTCGCCTCCTGGGCGGCCGACCACGCCAAGGCGTCCACCATCCGGGCCTGGAGCGCCTGGAACGCCTTTTTCCGCCACCTGGTGGCCGATGACGTGGTCGAGGGCAACCCGATGGACGGAGTGGGCAAGCCCAAGCGGCCCCGGGCACCGGTGAAGGTCATCCGGGGCCCCGACGTCACCGCCCGGCTGCTGGCCGCCGCGGCGACGCCCGATCCCCGGGCCCGCCACCCCTGGCCCGAGCGCGACACCGCCTTGGTGGCCACGTTCGCCGTCACCGGCATGCGACTGGGTGAGGCCCTGGCCCTCACCGTGGCCTGCGTCGACGGCCCCCCTGGCGAACGACGGTTGAGCGTGGTGGGCAAGGGCGACAAGGTCCGGACCCTTCCCATCTACTCCGCCCTCGAGTCAGTCCTCGAGGCCTACCTGGCCTCCCGGGCCGCCCGCTTCCCCGCCCACGACCTCACGCGGCCCACCACTGTCCTGTTCGTTCATCACGCCGGGAACGCGCTGACCCCCCGCCAGGTCCAGTACCTGATCGAGCGTCTGTACCGCCGGGCCGGAATCCGGGCCCAGGTCCCCCCTGGCGCCCTCGTCCACGCCCTGCGGCACACCTTCGCCACCACCGCCCTCGAGGGTGGAGCCAACGTCGTCGAGGTCCAACAGCTGCTCGGGCACGCCTCGCTCGACACCACCAAGCGCTACCTCGAGGCCACTGCCAACGAGCTGCGCGACGCGGTGCGCGCCCACCCGAGCCACCTGGCGCTCCAGGATCACCTGACGCGCAGCGCCGAGGGGCGCCACCCCAGCGGCGCCGGGTAGCGCTCCCCTTCCTCACGCTTCTCGGCGCGACAAGGCGACGACGTGCGACGCTCCGGCCGTCACCACACGACGGTGGCGTCGAGTTCCACACCTGGTCGACGCAGGCGCTCGTCCGCCGGACGGTTCTGTCTTCAAGGTTGGTGTGCGTCCACTCCCGTCGAGCCACCGACCGGCCCCCTTCGTCGAGCGGGGCGTGGGCCGTCCTCGCGGCGCCCAATGGCCATGAGCACCGGACCGACAACGAGCTGTTGGAGTGCGGGGAGTTCCTCCTGCATTGTCTAGAGAAGCCGGCGCGTGTACATCGCACCGGAGGGCGCCCCCACGCCGACCTGAACGTTGTAGCCCCACCAGGGGTCCTTGGTGTTGAAGGTGTCGCCGCGGGCGTTTCGGACCCGCCGTTTGCCCGCCTGGTCGCCCATCATCCCGCAGCCTCCCACCACGAAGGCCCCGCAGCTCTGGAGTGTCAAAGCGCCCTGCTTCTCGGGGAGGACCGAGGACCGTCGTGGAGCTGGAGGGGATGGGGCACTGCACACCGATCGAGGCGCATGCGGAGGTGACAGGCGTGATCCGAGCGCTGGCCGCCCGCACCCTCGTCTCGTCTCGGCGACGAGCTCAAGCGTGATGTAACCCCGAAGCCGACTGCATCACGCGAGCAGTGGCACCACGTGAAGCCCGAGACGAACACGTCGAGCTCTCGAGATTCCCCTAAGAGTCATCTCGAAGTCGGAGGTACCCGAGTGTCAGCGCTGGCAGCCACGTGACCGTCCGGGCGCTCAGCAACCGGGACGTCGCATCGGAGCAGCGTGCCGCGTTGCGGTTCGCAGATCGTGCGGCGGCGGCCTGGGCGGCGGGGCTGAGGCGGGGACGGCCGGGGCCACAACGGCCTGCCGCAAGAGCTGTCGCCAGGAGTGGTCACCCTCGTCCAGCCCCTGCCGCCACTCGTCATCGTCGGTGGTCGCCATGGGACCACTTGGTCTCGTGTGGATCACGTCCATCGGACTCTCGGGTACTCGACGCCCGAGTCGGCGAGGAAGAGGTCGAGGGTCTCGGGGCTCACAGGCGGGGGGATCGGGCTGCGGAAGGGCAATGCCTCGAACGCTGGCTGGTACCGGAGGGTGCTGCCGGTATCAATGGGATAGGCGTCCTCGTCCACGCCAATTACCGCAGCGTGTTCGCGGGCCTTCGACTCGATGAGCTCCCGCCACCGCTGGACGGGAACCACGCCGGGCGACCAGAGTCCCTGGGAGAAGAGGTTCAGGTAGATGTCGTCGTAGGCCTCGGTGTGGTCAAGGTAGCTCCCGAGGGCTTCGTACGAAGGCTCCATGTTGAACCGGAGCCAGAACGGGACCACGCCCAGTCGGAGTACCCAGTACGGGTCCCACTGGACGTAGGACTCCACCAATAGCCGGCTCGAGGGGACGCCCATGCGCCGGTACCACCAGCGGTGGAAGTCGGCGACGAACGGGCTGAGATCGTCGGGCTCCTCCATCGCGAGGCATCGCAGGCTGAAGCCGTAGCGGCGGGCGAGCCTCTCGACGTCCTCGCCGAGGGCGGGATCCCAGCCCCACTCGGCCTCGGGCCGGCGGGCGTCCGTCTCGGGCGGCTCCCAGTCCCGCCTCGGCGAGCCTTCGGCCTCGAGGTACCGGGCGATGCGCTCGCCGGGGTCGTGGTACTCGTCCTCGGCGACGCCGCCCAGTGCGCCGAACTGGAAGTAGGCCCGCTCCCCCACCGTTCGGGTGCGCCAGGTCCGCGTGCAGATGAGCTGCACGACCGTGGCGCCGGGCGCGAGCCGCTCCTCGAGGAACCGCTCATAGGCTCGGCCCAGGCGGAGCCGCTTGAGCCGCATATACGCCATGCGCTGGAGCATCGGGCGGTCCTGGGCGGGGTCGTGCATGTGGTAGACGGAGACCTCGGGGTTGTTGCGGGCGATGAGGCGGGTGACGCAGGCCAGCGTCTCCATGGCGGCCACCGGCTCGTCGGGGTGGGTTGCGAAGTCCCTGACCGCGACCAGGATGGTCTGGGGCAGGAACGGAGCGCCGAGGGCGGCCGCGAGGTGCAGCCCTGCCCCGCTTGCCGAACCGAGGACGACGGCGTCGAACGGCCCCCGCCCGTACCGCGCTGCGACCCAGTGGGCGATCTCCTCGGCGTCGATGACGCGGGCTCGGTCGAGCGGAATGCCCTGTGCAGCACCCATGGCGACGAAGCTCCGCCGGCGGTGCGCCCCAGGTGGCGACGATGCGAGGTTGGCGAGGCGCCGAGAGCCGGGACCGATCGAGAGGCCGCGGTGGTCCTTGCCCTCGAAGAACCTGCCCAGGGCCCGGACCATGTTGACCGAGGAGTCGAAATCGGTGACGAAGCGGGCGGCACGCAGCTTGCGCATCACCGGTCCCTTCGTGCCGACAGCAGCTCAGCCACGGAGCAGCGGACGGACGAGCTCAGCCAGCTCGTCCGGAGCGGAGTAGTTGAGGGTGTGCCCTGCCCCGGGCACCTCGACGAGGCGCCCGAAGGGCAAGAGCTCGGCGACCTCGGCCGCCCACTCGTGGGAGACGATCGGGTCGCGGGCCCCGCGGGCGACGATGGCCGGGGAGGGGACGAGGGGGAGCTTGCGCTCGATCGGGTCCGTCAGCTTGTGGGCCAGCGTCGTGAAGAACCGGCGGTTGCCGGAGTCGACGCGGTCGCGCGCCAGCACGAGCCAAAGGGTCGGGCGCTCGAACAGCGCGTCCACCAGGAGACGGGCGCCCTGGCGGGAGGTGGATCGGGCGTGGCGGTCGATGGTCGGGCCGTTGAGCACCACCGGCCCCAACAGGCCGGGCGCGTGCACGGCCATGTCGACGACCACCTGACAACCGGTGGAGTTGGCGACCAGCACGCAACCTCCGCGATCGGTCGCGCGCAGCCAGTCGGCGAGGGCGCGCGAGAGGCCCCGCACGTCGAGCGCGTCCGGGGGGCCCTTGGTCCTCCCGAAGCCGGGAAGGTCGGGGGCCACGACGCGGGCCGTGGTCGCCAGCCTTCGGGCGAGGGGAAGGAAGTAGCGGTGGGAGCACCCGAGCCCGTGCACGCACACCACGACGGGGGCGTCGGGCGGGCCGAGGACGGCGGCGTGGACCCGCGTCCCGGCCGCCGCGGTGAACTCCGAGGCGTCCCAGCCGGTCACCGGCGCCATCGCCGTGCCCCTGTGGCCGCCGTGGCGACCGCTGCGCCCGAGATCAAGCGGCGGATCACCGTCTGGCGCCTTCCGTGCCAGCCGCCGTCGACGGACCCCGTGCCCGGTGCGGGTTGATACAGGTTGCCGGCCGTTGCGGGGGCCGGCCTGGTCCGTGACAGGTGGGTCTTGTCCACCTGCACCGCCATCATCCGCTCGACCATCCCGGGCGTCACCTTGGCCTGGGTGGCCAGCATCCGGCCCATGGGACCGACGATCACCTCCCGGCGCGGCACCCGGACCAGGTTGACGATCGTCCGGGCGACACGCTCGGGGGAGTAGACGGGCGGCATGGCCTTCACCTCGCGGCCGGTGTAGTTGGCGGCGTGCTGGAAGAAGGGCGTATCGATCGTCGCCGGCAGCACGCTCACCACCCTGATCTTCCGCCAGCGCCGAGCGTCGAGCATCAGCTCCTGGCGCAGGCTCGCGCTCAGGATCCTGATCGCCGCCTTGGACATCGAGTAGGCGTGGGTGTAGGGCTGGGGGACGATCCCGACTATCGACGACACGTCGACGATCACGCCGCTTCCTTGCTCCTGCATCCGCGGGAGGGCTGCCTTCGCCCCGTGCACGTAGCCCATCACGTTGACGTCGAACACCCGGCGGAGGTCCTCGGGCGGCGTATCCAGGAAGGGGGCGAACAGCGTGACGGCGGCGCTGTTCACCCACACGTCGATCCGGCCGAAGCGCTCCACAGCCCGGCGGGCCAGCTCGTCGACGGCTTTGAAATCCGTCACGTCGGTCGGGACGGCCAGTACCTGGGCCCCCGCCGACGCGCACTCCCGAGCAGCCTCGTCGAGCGCATCTTCCCGGCGGGCGCCGAGAACGACGGCGGCTCCGCGCCTGGCGAACGCCGCGGCCGTCGCCCGTCCGATGCCGCTCGACGCCCCGGTGACGACCACAACACATTCCTTGACCCGCATCTGGGCCTCCCTCCGCGTGGGTAATGGGCAACGCCTACCCGTTACGGGCGACGGCTAGTGCCCCTCATACACGCTCGCACCAGCGGCGCTTCTCTTCGCGGCCGCCCTCGCCCTAGAGCTGCTCAGGCGGAGGGAGCGCCCGGCGGGCTGCCGCCGCAGCCAGCGTCCTGCCGCTCCTCCTGCCGCCCCTCCAGGATGTCCCGGATGAAGACCGAGGGCGAACGCTGCCGTGTGGTCGAGGAACCGTCGGAGGAGGTGGTCGCTCACGTGCCCAGCAAGCCACGACGGGAGGACGACCCGGTTCCAGAAATGGACGACCGACGCGTCGCCGAGGTCGTCGACGCCGAGACGATGCTCGATCTCGCCGTCGGGGCAGGCCGCGGCATGGCTCGCGCGCGACGAAGGGCGCGGCCGCCCTGCTCAACGGTCTTGGCCTCGCCGGCGCCGCCACCCATTACGTCGCCTGGCCGGCGCGGTGGCGGGGCGGGCTGCCCGTATTGGAGGATGGCGCCGAGGGTCTGCGCGGCGCCTGGGCGCGCTGATACAACCCGGTACTGTACGTGTGGGGCGTAGCTGCCGCCCTCGCCGTCGCACGTGAGACGCCGCCAGGCCACCAGGCGCTGGGCCCCGGCGGGCCTCGGATGCGCGCCTCTGTGGCCGAAGCGTCGCATCGGAAGCACGACTGGGCGCGGCAGCAGGCTCGCCTGCGTCCTCCGTGGTGGAACCGGGCCCTGCGACCGGAGGGAGCGCCGCTGGCTGAACGGCGCCACCGCCAACCCGTGGCACAGACGGGCGCCTTGATGGCGGGACCCTTGGCTCCCCGATTGACCAGTGGCGCCGACGGTCTGGGTTGCCATTGAGCGGGTGGCGGCGGGCTGGATGCCGACGCCGTGCAGGTGGGGCGCTGAGCCGCGGACCGGAGCGCGCGCAGCCTATGCGCCGCACCGATGCCCTGGTCTACGCCTGCGTCACCGAGACGGTCGTCACGGCGGTCCGGGAGGATTCCCGGCCGGACCGGCCACGGAGAAGACCCGCGTGATCATGGTTGACGCCGTGCACGGGGTCGTACGACATGTAGGCGCTGCCTCGTTGAGCGGCGCCCTCACACCGTGGCTCCACAGCTCAGGGTGAGGAACGGTTCAGTCTCCCCCGCGATCATGTGGCAGAGCGTGATGTTGCCGTGACCTCAGGGTCCGAGCCCAACCATGGAGCCCTTTCCAGAACTGCCTCTAACGCGTGTTAGTGGATGGATTCCTTGCCACTTTGGCGCCGTTACTCAGGAGACCCCTCGACGTCGTGGATCGAGAACGAGCCCTGGCAGTCGGGGCAGCGGAGGAACTCGAGGAGCCGGGCGTGCAACGGGACCTCAACCGGGCGCAGTGGAAGCGCCTTCGCGGTCACGCCAGGTGGGTCGCACGTCTCGGGCCGCCAAGAGGTCGCTGACCGCGTCCTGGGACTCGCCCGGCAGGACCCACACCGCCAGGCCCTCGTCGAGCCTCCGCCACAGGCGCGCCCCCGCGTAGTTAGACGCCAGGTCGTCCCTGGTCGTCAGCACCACCGGCCCGCACGGCGCCTCTCGGCGCCTCGATGCGAACCGCTCCACGCGGATCCCCTCGAGGAACACCCGGTAGTTGTCGTGGTGCCAGAACGAGTAGCCGGCGTCGTCGAACGCGACGCACGCCGGCCGGGCGCCGCGCTCCTCCAGCATGGCGATGAGCGGGACGGCGCCCCGTTCGGTGGCGCGCTGGGCCGAGCCGGGCAGGAGGTAGCGCAGCGCCATCGCCGAGCCGACGGCGAAGAACGCGACCGCCGCGCAGGACACGGCAACCGCCGGCCTCCACCGGGCCAACGCCATGAGCGCCGACACCGACACCACCGCGAACGCGGCCAGGAGCAGCGGCGCGACGCGGCCCCCGGAGAGCACGGCCTGGAGCGGGTAGGTGCCGATGACGCCGATCGGGTTGTCGATCTCGGCGCCCGCGAGGGCGGCCCGGAAGACCCGAAGCGACACCGCGGCGACCACGGCGACGAGCGCGGTCGCCGCCACGGAGCGGACCAGCAGGCGCACCGACGTGGCGGCGTTGGCCAGCGCGCACAGCCCGACGAGCAACAGGGGCGCCAGCACCCCTTCGTTCAGCCGCCCGTAGAGCAACGAGTCGGGGTGGGCCCGCGCCGTCGCGCTCGGGCTGACGAGCCATGCCGACATGGCGAGAACAGACAGCGAGGCGACGATCGCGAACAGCGAGACCGCGCCGGCGCCGGCCGGGCGGGCGTCGCCCCACCGAACACCGCGGCGCACGTGCCGCGCGGCAGCCCACAGCCCGACGACGGCGAGGCCGTAGGTGGCGGCCACCACGTACAGGACCTGTCCCAGCGCGCCGACCGCCATGTCGAGCACGCCAGCGAGGGACAGTCGGCTGCCGGCGACGACGTCGACGTCGTAGCCGCTCGCCACCGCGGCCCCGCCGTCCGTGGCGGCGCGCACCGCCAAACCACCGACCACGAGCACGGCGATCGCCCCCACCGCGAGCAGCGCGAACGCCGCGAGGCGCCGGCGCCACGGCCGCCAGAACACGGCCGCGACCACGACAGCCGCCAGCAGCACCGCCGCCCCCCGGGGATGCACGACGACCTGGTAGGCGCCAAGCACCCCCAACCCGAGGGCGAGCGACCCCGGCACCCGCTCACCCTGGACCGACTGCATCAGGCAGTACGCCGTCACCATGGTCGCCGGCACGAGGGCGTTCTCCGACAGCGCCAGGTTCGAGTACGACACAAACGCCGGGTACAGCGAGGTGGCGGCGGCGACCGCCAGCCGCGCCCCCGTCCGCTCCGGCCCCAGGAACGCGCCGGTCAGGACCCACGCGGCGAGGCCGAGCACGCCGCCGAGCAGCGCGTTCGTGACGATGATGGCGTTGTAGAAGCCGAGCGGTGACTCGGTCACCCACGCCGCGGGCACGAGCAGGAGGCTGTAGCCCGGGAAGTACCGGGTTCGGGGCGGGGGCCCTTCGCCGGCCAGCCAGCGGGCGTTCAGGATGTAGCCCGCCTCGTCGCCGTGGATCACCGGCCCGTCCATCCCGAGCCCCAACGCCAACCGAACCACCACGAGGCCGGCAACGAGGCCGGCGAGCCGGAGCGTGCTCCGCCGGCTCACGGCCCGGTCCCGGTGCCTGCCTCTCGTGCCTCGTCGCCCGGGGTGGGCGGAAGCCGGGTGAGGTTCATCCGCTCGAACACCACCTCGTCGGGCTCGAACACCACCGACGCGGCGGGCCGAAGCCGGGCCAGCTCGTCGCTCACCCGCTCGCACTTGAGACCGAAGGTCCGGTAGCCGCCGACCCACACCAGCCACACGTCGTGGTCACGGCCGGCCAGCTCGACCGCCCGCTGGGCGAAGGGCACCGGCTGGGCGGCCCGGTTGCGGGCGTGGTAACCGACCCAGTCGACGAAGCGAGGGTCGCCACCGGCCGGGAACGGGAGCTGGCGGTAGCCCGGGGGCAGCAGACGGTTCACGGCCGGCCCGAGCTGGTCCGGGCAGTAGACGACGACGTCGCCCGGACGGCCTTGGGCGGTGATCGCCGCGGCCACCTCGCCCGCCTGGGTGCGGGGGAAGAACATGTTGAGCGCGCCGGTCACGAGCCCGAGGACGGCGGCCGTGGCCACCATCGCGATCCGCAGGCGGCGGTCGAGCAGCGTGCGGGTGCCCAGGGCGGCCAGCACGATCAGGAGCGGGAACACCACCGAGACGTAGCGGGGGGCGAAGGCGGTGCCCAGCACGACCGACGCGCCGAGCCCGAGGACCATGGTGCCCGCCGCCACGGCCGCCTCGCCCCGGCCCTCCGGGCGGGTGCGGAAGTCGAGCTCGACCCGCCGGCCGTCGACGCCCCGCCCGAACACGGCCAGCACGACCAGCGCTTGGAGCACGAGGGCGACCACGACACCGGTGCTGCGGGGCGCGCCGCCGATGTCGAACAGCGAACCGATCGCGGCGTGGACCGGGCTGGCCCGCTTCGCCCAGGGCGTCCCCGTGTGCGCCGACTGGTACAGGAACGACGGGAGCCAGGGGACGAAGAGCAGCGCCCCTGCGCCCAGCGCCACCAGCGCCCGCCGCGCCGGCCGGCGGCTGCGGCTGCGGCTCCGCACCACGAGCACGGCGAGGACCACGGCGACGACGGCGAGGAGGTAGACCGTCCAGTAGTGCACGAGCGGCAGCAGGCCGGCGACCACCGCCAGCACCGCCAGCCGGCCGAGCGAGGGGCGCTCGAGGGCGCGCCCGAGCGCGACCAAGCCGGCCAGCACCAGGAGCTGGACGAGGGCGTACATCCTCGCCTCGGTGGCGTAGCGGATGGCGAACGGCGAGGTCGCGAGCAGGAGCAGCGCCGCCCAGGCGCCCGTGCGCCCGGCGACGCGCCTGCCGGCGAACCAGGCGAGGGGCAGGGCGGCGACCGAGAACAACCCCGAGAGCAGGCGGACGGCGTCGTTCCCCGTGCCGAACACCGCCGTCCAGCCGTGCAGGAGCAGGTAGTACAGCGGCGGCGAGCCGTCGTGGCGGAGGGCCTCGGGCAGCTCCTGGAGCGGGAGCCGGGCGATGTTGACGCTGAGGGCCTCGTCGAGCCACAGCTCGGAGCGGGCGTGCAGTCGGAGGAGCACGCCGGCCACGACCGCCGCTCCCGCCACCCAGCCCAGCGCGCGGGCGCGGCCCCCAGACGGCGAGGAACGGCGAACGAGGGCGCTGCGATCCCTCTCCTTCCCCGCGACCTCGCGGCGGGCGCTCAGCGAGTCGAGCACGACCGGGGCACGCGGCAGGTGAGGGAGACGGCGCAGGGCATGAGGCGGGGCGGCGAATGCTACCGCCCCTCACCCGCAC
>JALYMX010000071.1 GCA_030773495.1 Actinomycetota bacterium
CGGCAACGACGCCGGACTGGCCTACCTGGAGTACCACGCCTCCGCCGGTCGGGCGGGCGGGAAGGAGGTGCTGGCCCGGGGGCTCACCATCGCCTCGTTCCGCCACCTGACCAGCCGGGCCCTCGACCCGTTCCCCCACCACCACAACGTGGTGGCCAACGCCGTGGTCGACGAGCACGGCCAGCGCCGGGCCCTCGACGCCCGTGGCCTCTATCACCACGCCGCGGGCGCCTCGGCGGTGGCAACCGCCGAGATGCGCCACCGCCTCACCGCCGCCTTGGGGGTGCGCTGGCGCCGACGGCGCTCGGGCAGCTGGGAGATCGACGGCATCCCCGACGAGGTGCTGCGGGAGTTCTCCCGGCGCCGCAACGAGATCGAAGAGGCGGTGGCCGAGCTGGAGGCCGAGATCGGTCGGCGTACCAGCCTGGACGAGCTGCAGGCCGTCGTCGCCGGCACCCGCCCCGCCAAGGAGCACGCCGACCCGGCCGAGTTGGTGGCCGACTGGCGGGAGCGCGCCACCCGCCACGGCTTCGGCACCGCTCAGCTGGCCGCTTGCACCGGGCGGGGATTGGTGACGGCCGCCGTCGACGAGGAGCGGCTGTTCGCCCGGCTGGCCTCGCCGGTCGACGGCGTGTGCGCCGGCCACTCGCTGTTCACCCGCGCCGACGTTCTCGCCGCCTTGGTCGACCTCGATCCCGACGGCGACGGGCCGCTGCTGGTCGACGCGGCGGAGGTGGAACGCCTGGCCGACGCCTTCCTGGCCAGCGAACACGTCGTCGCTCTCGACACCAGCGGCGCCGGCGGCGCCCTGGCCCGCCAGCCGCACTACACCACCGTCGAGATGCTCGCCGTCCAGCTCCGGGTCGCCGACGCCTTCGTGGCCGGGGCGTCGGCCGGCGCGGCGGTCGTCCCGGTCGGGATGGTCGACGCCGCCCTGGCCGCCCACCCCCAGCTGAGCGGCGAACAGCGCCATCTGGTCCGGTCGCTCTGCGATAGCGGCCGGCGGGTGCAGTGCGCCATCGGACGGGCGGGCGCCGGCAAGACCACCACCATGGCGGCCGCCGCCGAGGCGTGGCGGGCCGCCGGGTTCGAGGTTGTCGGGGCGGCGGTGAAGGGCGAGGCGGCCCGCCAGCTCGAGGTGGGTGCCGGCATCGCCACCGAGACGGTGGCCTGGTACCTGGCCCGAGTGGACAACCCGCCGCTGCACGAGCGCAGCGTGCTGGTGGTCGACGAGGCGTCCACGCTGTCGGACCGGGACCTCGACGCCCTCCTCCACCTGGCCGCCCGCACCGGGGCGGCCGTGCGCCTGGTCGGCGATCCCGACCAGCACGGGGCGGTGGCGGCCGGCGGGATGTTCCGCCACCTGTGCGAGGCGGCGCCGGAGGCCACGCCCGAGCTGGCGCACGTCCACCGGGTCCGCCACCGGGCCGACCGCCAGGCGGCCCGACTGCTCCGCTCCGGTCACAGTCGGGAGGCCCTGGCACTGCTGGCCGCGGCCGGGCACCTGCACCTGGCCGAGAGCGACCTCGAGCTGTACGTGGGGATGCTGCAGCGGTGGTGGGCAGCGCATGAGGCCGGCGACAGCCACCCCATGGTGGATCGCCGGCATGCCACCCGCCGGGTGCTCAACCGCCTGGCCCGTCAGCTCCGGCGGGCCAACGGCGAGCTGGGCGACGAGGAGGTGACGGCCACCGGCAACCGGCGCTTCGCCGTGGGTGACCGGGTGGTGGCCCGCATGGCCGCCCGGAACCTGCACGTCGCCGGCGATCCGACGGAGTATGTGCGCAACGGGGCGACCGGCACCGTGGTCGCCGTGCGGGCGGACGGGGACACGAAGCGCGACGCGGTGGTCGTCAACTTCGGACGCGGAACCGTCGTGGTGCCAAGGGCGTTCTTCGACGAGCACGAGGGCCCCGGCGGCCGGCTCGACGTCGGCATCGACCACGCCTACGCCGTCACCAGCTACGGCGTGCAGGGCGCGGGCTTCGGCCAGTCCACCAGCCGCATCGACGAGGGCGCCACCCGGGCCGAGGCGTATGTCGACATCACGAGGGGCCGGGAGGCCAACCACCTGTTCCTCACCAGGTCACCCGATGCGCTCGACGGCGAGCACCTTCCTAAGGCACCCGCACCGCGCGTGGACCGCGTGGCTGAGCGGATCCGCCGCTCGGGTCCGGAGCGGGCGGCCGTCGAGTTCCCGGCCATGAACTCTCGGCCGGCCCATGGCCGCGTGGCCGCCGCCGCCCTGCTAGCTGATGGCCTGCCCCGCCCGGTCGGCGGCCCCGCGCACTTGCGACGCCGGTGGGACGAGGTCGTCGCTGCCGTGGCGGCCTACCGCGACGCATGGCGTCCTGAGCCCGGCGGGTGGTCGTGGGGCTGGGCCCTCGGAGCTCGCGTCCCGACGCCGGCGGCCTCGGCCGAGCGGGCCCAGGTCATCGACCGACTCGAGCGCTTCGCTCACGCCTACGTCTTGGAGACCGGTGGCGCAGACACCAACCGGGATCGACACGAGGACCGGGTGCGCCGCCTGCGGGACGGCGACTGTTTCTTCGCCGGGCACCCCCGAGCCTCGCACCGAGCCGAGACTGACCGACCAGGGACGTGCCCGACCACCAGGCGCGGCGATACCGACACGCCGGTCGCTCCGCAGCAGCCGACCAGGCGGCGATCTCTTCGCCGCTGATCACCGACAGGAGGAAGATGACGATCGACGAGATCGAGGTGGAGTGGGAGGACGGCTCCTACTGGGCGGTGTAGTGGGTCCAGGGAGCCGGCTGCTTCTTCGCCCAGCGCTGGTTCCCCGACGACGAGGACGACATTGACAGGTCTTTCATCGAGACGCCGGGCCCGGAGATCGTGCTGGTCGAGGACCTGGCGACCCTCGAGGCCGTCATGGGTCGGCCGCTGCCGGACGACGCCCGCACCACGCTCGACGCGACCAGCGAGGCCCACCCGTTCACCGACGCGATGCGGGCGAGCTGGGGGGAGGCGGCGGCCTTCGGCATCACCCGTCGCACACCGACGGCGAGTGGGTCGAAACGTTCGCACCACCAGGGGACCCGGACCCCTTCGCCTACCAGTGGTTGCCGGAGTCGATGGCTGGACGGCGCCGCGAGCCCCTGGGGGCCGCCGCGACATTTCCTTCCATCGCCCGCGAGATTTGCTCGGCGTCACCGGCCTACTGGAGTGAACGCAAACTGTCTGGAGGCTCCACATGGAACGGGAAAGAATGACGCTGTCGGTCGAGGAGGCCGCTTCGGTCCTCGGCATCTCCCGCGCCCTGGCGTATGAGCTGGTGCGGCGAGGGGAGCTACCCCGGCTTCGACTCGGCCGGCGGGTGGTCGTACCGCGTCGCGCCCTGGAAGACCTGGTCGCCTCGTCACATCACAATGTCCGTGACGGAGCCGAGGAGACCAACTGAGGACGGCTCGACCTTCCCTGCCTCGACGAGCCCCGAGAGGTGCCCCGCCAGCCAAGTACGGCAATCAGGGCGAACGAGTGACTGTTCGCTCCGATGTGTCCGGACAATCGCTATTTGAAACGCCGGCCGGTGGGGGTGCGCATGCGCTATCGCCTCCACCTCCTCCGCATTGTGCAAATAGAGTAGACACCAGCGCTACTACGATTGCACGCAAGCGACGTCCGCGTCCGTCAGGCGTCGGGTTACGCCGGAGCCACTCCATATTGACCCCTAAAGGTGTGGATATCGTGGTCCTCTAAGGTCCTTTGGCGCTCTGTGCCATCAGAAATGAAGGCACACATGGTTTGCTGAGCCGAGTTGTCGTCACAAATGGATCCAGATAGATGTCCAGACCATCCTGTACCGTGACCTAGCTCATGCGAAGCTGTTGACCATACATCGTACGTACCTAAAGGAGCGTCGCCTGTGCTCGCGAACCAGGACTCATCTTGGTCATAAGTGATCTGCATCGAATGCATTTCACGTGGTAGTGCCGCCAAAACTACCGAATAACTATAAACGCAGAAGCGGGTCTGCGCGAGGATAGTGCCGCCGCTAGACACGCTACCGTCGATGTTCCTCCAGTGAAAACCGTTATATTGATATGAGGACGGGCAGACTTTCGGATCAAAGTCGGAGACGGCCGCCTTCTCAGCATACGTCATCGTCGTGTTGACACTGTTCCATTGATTGGCGCCCAAGCGGACCTGCTGATGAAAGCTCGCTGGAAAGGAGGACGTGAACCGGAAGTCGACGCTGAGGTCCGTGAGCCAACGCTGCTTGTAATAATCGGTAGCAGTGTGTGCGGCGACGGGCAGAGAAGCAGCAAGTAGGATACTCACGACGACCACAAGGTAAATACCAACACGCCTAGACTTCTGCCTCATTTGTTGAGAGAGTGCCAAAGCCGACCTGCTGCCAGTCACCCGCGTAGCTCTTCCATCAGCGAATTGCAAGCCATGTAGGACTCCACTTCCCAAAAGGAGGGGGTCTTGACGGTGTCGACCACGAGGACGACCGCGTTCCCCCGTGAGTACTCGAACCTGCCTCGGCCTGTGCCCATCTCACTTCCACGGAAATCGCGGACCGACAGAGTTGGAAAGTCAGTTTGCACGGTTTTCAGGAGCGCAGCTTCCGACGATTGCGGAGCTCCTCTAACCGATGCGGCAAACGCTATTGCGTTCTCGACCACTTGAATGAGATCGCCGCGCGGACAGTTGAGAATAGCTCCTTGAGATACTGCCGGATTAGGCGTTGTCGATCAGCATAAGAAGAGGGAACGAGTGCCAAGAGTAGAATGGCGAGAGGAATCGGGATGGCTGCCGCGACAACCCATGACCGGTGCGACCGAAAGAAAGTGGTCAGGCGCTGCCCGCTCGTGGATAGACTCATTGGCAACCCCCAGAAAGGATGCTTCGGATGAAGGAGACGATATCATGGCGCTGCTTCGGATGAAGCATCTTCAGCCGCGCGTGCCGGGCTGAATGCTGGCGCACGCCGAGAACGCCACCGCGACGTAGCCCGCCGAGCACCATGGCCTGGTCACGTTGGGTGTTGCAGCGCGGCGACGAGCTGGTCGACTTCGGCGGGTGAGAGGATCTTCGGCAGCGTGCGCGGCACCCCGCACCAACGGCACGCAGCGGGAGCCCGTGGTTTCCCCCGGCGACGTCGCTGCCCCAGCCCCCCAGAGCCAGCCGTTAGCTCTTTACTCGCTGGCCGCCAGTGGGCGAGCGGAGTCCGGTGCTGCTGGCGGTCGACGACGTGCACTGGTCCGACTCGCCGTCGCTGCAGTTCCTCACCTACCTGGCCCCGCGTTTGGAGGGAATGGCGGTGGCAATTGTGGCCACCGCACGCGCAGGAGATCCGGCGCCCGCTGCGCCGCTGATCGCGGAGCTCGTGACCACTTCAGGCGTGCGGTTGGTCCGACCGGCCCCGCTGAGCATCGACGGCGTGGGCCAGCTCGTACGCGAACACCTGGGAGCCGACGCCGACCAACGGGCCGGCGCTCGTCAGCGGCGGAGTGCGGCCACTCCCGGTCCGCGCACACCGGACCCACGACGCGCAACGGGACCGGAGCTCACGGCAACGTGACCAGCGCCCGAGGCGCCGCTCACGGGATAGCCCAGCGTGCCGCCGCCGCCGGCGCCAACCCGCTGGTCGCGTCGGCGGCTCGGCACGCGTTGGTTGTCGCCGCGACCAGCCCCCGATGCTCGGCTGGTGCTCGCCCGGCGACCCGCCGGCTGCAGCACTCCCACGAGGACCTCCTCCTGTCGTCGCGTCGACATGGCCCGATGCGCTTGTCCCCGCACGGCGCCTGCGCTTTCAACCGTCGTCAATAGCTGGCGGGCGACAGTCACCGATGGTGACGATCAGGTCAGCCACCGCGTATCCCACCGCGTATCTCGGGCGGATACACCCGGATCTGCTGGACTGCGTGGACAGCTCGACTGACAAAAGCGCAGGTCAGCGACCTGGAGCGCTCTCGCCAGACGCCCAGCAGCCGACTCTTAATCCGCAGGTTCTGGGTTCGAATCCCAGGGGGCGCACCAGAGAATCTGAAGCTACACAACGGTTTCGGGTCTCCGGACCGCACCGACGGGCTCGGGCATCGCCACGCCGGCGGCCACGAGGACAGCACCTCGCCGGGCCGGGGTCGGCGACGCAGAATCCGCTCGAAAACAGGGGCGGGTTATGCTCCCTGTCGCCGACCAAGTGAGAAAAGGAGTAGAGGGTGAACACGCTGCTGCGGCGCTGAGCAGGTCCCACTGTCGCCCGGTCGGGCGACTCGTACCGCAGCGGCCCCGCCCTGGGCTGACGGCAGCTGCGGTCGTACACGTACACGATCGCAAAGGAGCTTGTCGTTGTCCGATTACCTTGACGCGCTGCGGCGTGTCATCGACGAGATTGTCACACCGGCCGCGGCCGACATAGACCACAAGGGACGCTTCCCCCGAGAGGCCGTCGACGCCTTGGGACGGGCTGGGATCCTCGGCCTGGCCAGCTCGGCCGATGTCGGCGGGCGCGGCCTCG
>JALYMX010000072.1 GCA_030773495.1 Actinomycetota bacterium
GCGACGTGCGCACGGTGATGCGGGTGCTGTACCTCGTCTTCAACGAGGGCTACTCCGGCGAGGTCGATCTCGCGGCCGAGGCGATCCGACTGACCCGGCAGCTCGCTGCCTTGGTGGACGACCCCGAGGTCCACGGGCTGCTCGCCCTGATGCTCCTACACCATGCCCGCCGCGCAGCCGCACCCGCGCGGACGGGAGCATCAGGCCGGCCTGCCCGCCCTGGAGCAGGCCGGGGCGGCGCACCGTGAGCGCCGCTACGACCTGCTGCTGGGCCTGGCCGTCGGCCGGCGCTCGACGGGGCGATGGCGCCGGTGTGCGGAGCGCCCGTGGCAGGCGTCGCAGGGAGAAAAGAGAGGATAGTCTGCGCCTGAAGCATATAGGTTGTACTCACATAGATGCGGTCCGCCCTACTGGCCTTCTTGCACTTCGTCCAGCAATATGCGAGGCTGTACGGGCTCGAGAGCGAGCGAGAGTTTCGAAAGTGAGGCGCGCATGAAGCTCAAGAGGATCGTCGGGGCGTTCTTCGGCACGGGTGTCGTCGGTGTCCTGGCCGGCGCCACCGCCTACGCGTGCACGAACCTCGCGACGTTGAACATCAGCTCGGCGACGGGGAACCCCGGGGACGTGGTCACCCTCACGGGGTCGTCCTTCGCGGTGCCGAAGGCCAGCGACACGAACCAGACGCCGACCCCCGTCGTGCTCCACTGGAACGGGGTGGACGGCCCCGAACTGGCCCGCACCGCCCCCGACGGCGCCGGCAACATCTCCACCACGTTCACTGTTCCGCAGAGCTCGCCCGGTTACTACGTGATCGTCGCCTCACAGCGCGACGAGAAGGGCGACAAGTACGGGACGCCGGCTCGAGCGTCGTTCCAGATCCTCGGGCCTGGCGGTCAGGCCGCCATTCAGCAGCCGGCGACCCAGCTCCCGGCCACCCTCGCCGCCGAGCCCAGCTCGTCGGGCATGGTCGCCCTCACCATCGGCTTGGGCATCCTGGGCCTGGCGCTGTTCGCCGCCGGCTTCACCGCCTTCGCTCGGCAGGCTCGCCGTCGCGACGTCCCGGCCACCGCTCCCGTGCGTCGGGACTGACCAGCCGAACGCAGAACCCGAGGCTGTTACCTCACCGCCGGGCGCTCGAGGCGCCCGGCGGTGACGCGCGCTCGCCCCCGGCGAAGAGTTGCGATTCCCTCCGCCTCGCCGGCGTCGTGCACGCGAGGGGGCTGCAGCGGGACCAGAACGACGGATGCTCACCCGGCTCGACGGTGACGTGAGCCTGGCGTTCAATCCTGCTCCGGTGCCCCTGACGGGGGCCGCCACGGGCGTCGCCGACGCCACCACAGTCTGAGGCCGGCCAGGGCAAGGAGCAGCGCCGCGGCGCCGGCGAGCGGTGCGAGGCGACCGCGCTCCTCCGCCACCCCGACCAGCGCGGCGACCACGTCCTGGCGCCCCGTCGCCTCGGTGCCCAACCGGGTATCCGTCCACACGCCGACCGTCTTCGCAGCGCTGCTGCTGGCCAACCCCAGCCGAGACCCGAAATCCACGCCGAACTGAGGGCCGATGCTCGGGCCCACGCGGGAGTCGAACGACGTCGACGAGACCCTGAGGTTGTCGAAGGAGCGGCCGCCGTCGTGCGAGATACCGAGGAAGGCCTCCGTCATCACGTCGGCGCGGTCGGCGCGGCGGTCGAGGAAGAGAACGTCGACACGACCGTCGGGAGTGACGTCGAGCCGGGGGAGGTACTGCGTCGTCCCGTCCTTCCGCGGGTTGTCGTTGACCCGTACGGCACCAGCCCACGTGCGGCCGCCGTCGCTCGAGCGCCGGAGGAACACGTCCTCGTCGCCGTTGCGACCGTCGGCCCACGCCACGTACAACTCGCCCTGCGGCCCCGCGGCGAGGGAGGGGAACTCGGGGAGGAAGACGACGAAGCGACGGGTGGGCACGACACCGGACTCGAGCTCGACGCCGCGGGAGAACGTTTTCCCGCCGTCAGACGAGCGGGCGACGACCAGGGCGAACGGTTCGCTCCAGGCCGGCCCTTCGAGGTTCTCGAAGTCGCGGCGATCGTCCTTGAAGTCCTGGTAGAGGACGACCAGCTCGCCCCGCGAGTCGACGACGGGCGTGGCGGCCCCCACCCTCTCGCGGTGGGCGTCACTCACCGTAACCGGTGCCGAGAACCTCTTCCCGCCGTCGGTGGAGTGCACGGCGACGACGGGGTTGGGAAGGCCGACGAACCTGAGCACGCCCACCTCGTTCGCCTGGAGCCACGTGAGGTGGACGGTGCCGGCCGGGTCGACGGCCACTCGGGGTTGGAAGGTGAGTCGGCCGGCGACGCGGACGGGCGGCGAGATCGAGCGGCCGCCATCGCGGGACGTGGCCAACCACAGGTTGGTGGGGACGTTGCCCCTGCCTTCGAGGTTGACGTAGGACACGTAGAGCGTCCCGTCAGGTGCGAAGGCGACATCCGGGGCGAACGGACACCCCTGGTCGTCGACGGCGGCGGCGCAGGGAGCCGCAGCGTCCGGCAAGGGCAGCGCCGACCGCTCCCAGGTCGCGCCCGCGTCCTCGCTCCACTCGAGTCGTGCGGAGAACCCGGGGCGGTCGACGCGGTACACGACGACGAGGTTGTCCGGGCGACGAGGGTTGCGGGCGACGGTGGGCGAGTTGCTGGCGTCGATCGGGCCTCCGTGGTTGACGAACACGTTGGCGGCGACGTCGACGGGCGAGCCCGCTGGCAGGACGACGAAAGCACCGATCAGCACGCCGAGGCCTGCCACCGCCAGGGCGAGGCCGAACAGAGCGCGCCTCACGTCGGAGGACCGGGCGTTCGCAGAGCGCGCGCCCGGTGCCTGCCGCCGCTGCGCACCTGCCGTCGCACCCGACACCTCATGCCGCACCTTCCTCGGCCTGACCAGCGCACTCTAGGCGGCGGTCTGCGGCACGTCCGGCTTCGGCCACTTCGCCGCTGACGGCGCGACACCTCCGCATTTATGTATTGTCCGGCGGCGTCGTCACAACGAGGAGGGCGAGATGTCGTTGCGCAGGAAAGGCACGCTGGGCTTGGTCGGGAGGACCTGCGTCGCGGCAGGCCTGTTCGCACTGGCCGTGTCGTCGGTCCCCGCCCTCGCGCAGGACGCCGGAGGACGCCGCGGTCCTGTCGTCACCCCAGCCGTCCAGGTGACGAACGACATCCGGCCCGCACGCAGCCACGGCTACCAGCAGGTCCTGGTGAGCCCGAAGGACGAGAACACGCTCGTGATCATGGAGTCGGACCTGACCGACTCGGCGGGCGACTGCCCTGTCCACGTCAGCCTCGACGGCGGCCGCACCTGGGCGACACGCGAAGCGCAGCCCAAGCCCGACCAGTACGGGTCGTGTACCCGGCCGACGTTCGGGCCGCCGATCGACGCCGAGTTCGGCCCCGACGGCACGCTGTACTTCATCGGCTCAGGATCGGAGACTGCTGCCAACCGCGGCCCGACCGACGTCTACGTGGCCCGCAGCACCGACCTTGGGGCGACCTGGTCGTTCACGACCGTCGTGCGCGGTGAGAACGAGTTCGAGTTCACCAAGGCGGACGGGACCAAGCAGAAGGACAAGGGCCGCTACAACCGTCTGCGCATGGCCGTCCACCCCTCCGACCCGAGTCGCGTCTACGCGGGGATCATGATCAGTTCGGGCACACCAGGCGTCGAGAACCTTCCGTTGCGCAGCCTGGTCGCCGTCTCTACCAACGGCGGGAGAGAGTTCGGGCCGCCCGTCGACATCTTCGCCGCAGTGCCCCACGATCAGATCTTCGGCTCCGACGTGCCGTCGATCGCCGTGGACCGCGACGGTGTCATCTACGCCGTCACCAAGGAGCGACCCCCGGCACCCCCTCCGTCCCCGGCGACCCCGCCGCCGCCAACTCCGCCGGCGGCGCCGGGCGGCATCGGCGTCACGACTCCGACCACCACGTCGACGGTGCCGGAGGTGAAGGGTGCAGGCTGCCCGGCAACGCCGCAAGGGCCGCCCCCCTCGCCGCCGACGACGCAGAAGCCGCCGGAGACGCCTCCCGTGCTGGGCCAGGCGGGCGCAGGCGACCGGCTGCTCTTCGCCAAGTCGACCGACGACGGCAAGACGTGGGACGGCCGTAGCATCGAGGACACCGTCGCGGTCTGCCGCTTCTGCCTCACCACGCCGGAGGCCGCCGTCGACCCTGCCACGGGGAACCTCTACGTCGTCTTCGAGGCCAGCGACACCGCGCCGCCCACTCCCAGGGACGACCGCAACATCTGGTTCATGGCCTCTCGCGACAAGGGGAAGACGTTCAGCGAGCGCCGCCAGCTCAACGACGACGTCGACCCGGAGCGCAAACCCAACTACGACCAGCTCTTCCCAGGGATCAGCGTGGCGCCGAACGGTCGGATCGACGTCGCCTGGCACGACTTCCGGACCGACGCCGCTTTCAACCCCGAGGGGCGTGGCTACTCGGACGGGAGTGGGGAGACGTGCTGGGACGTCTTCTACACGTCCTCCGTCGACGGAGGCCGGACGTGGGCGCGACAGAACGTCCGGGTCAGCGACCGGTCGATGAACAAGGACGAGGGCTACGCGTTGAACGACGACTACGACGTGCGGAGCCCGCTCGGCGTGGCATCGACGGATCGCGCCGCCTACGTCGCCTGGCCGGACTCCCGCGCCGGCCACCCCCTGGTGCCCAGCGACGACACGTACTTCGCCTCGATCGTGCACGAACGGGAGGCGGCGGCCGACGAGCCGACGGTGAAAGCGAGCTCCGTCGGACTCGGCCTCGCCATCGGACTCCTCGTCGCCGGCATCGCCGCGATCGCCGGCGCCGCCGCCGTTCGGCGGTCTTCGGAGAACCGGGACGCGAGGAGCAAAGGCCCCGCCTCGTGATCGTCCCGCCCGGTCGACCCCGCCGTCGCGGAGAGCGCCACGCGCGCAACTGGTGGCCAATAGGTAGAGTCGCTGCGTGAGCGTTGCCGGACGACGCGACGGCAGCCGTGGCCATGGCACGAGGCGGGCGAGGGGCCCGTGCACGCCGTTCTCCTCAGGTCGTGAGGATGGCGACGACTGACGTACTGAAGTGCGAAGCGCACGGCGAGTCGACGCGACTCACGTGCGTCGAGTGCGCACAGCCCATCTGCCCGAAGTGCATGGTGCGGACTGCGGTGGGGCTGAAGTGCCACCCCTGCGCACAACCTGCGCCTGTGCCCCTGGCGGCCCGCCTCCGGGCACAGCGCGGCCCGCTGGCGCTGGTCGTGGCCGGCCTCGTCGCCGTGGTGGCCGCGGTCGTGCTGTTTCTGCTGCCGTCTTCGGACCGGGGGGAGCGGGAGGCGCGCCCGCTCCCACCTGTCGGCGCCTGGTCCGACGTCACCGCCCTCGCCGCGGTGCGAGGCACGGCGTCCGCCGTCGTGCTCGGTGACGGAAATGTGCTGGTGGCCGGTGGGGGCGTGGGCGCCATCGCCCTTCCCGCCGCCGAGGTGTTCAACGCCTCGACGGGGGAATGGGCGAGCGTGGCCCCGCTCCACGAGCCGAGACGAGGGCACCGCGCAGTGGTCCTGAACGACGGGCGCGTCCTCGTCGCCGGCGGGATCGCCGAGGGGTCGCTCCTGGCCTCCACCGAGGTGTACGACCCGGCCGCCGGGACCTGGTCCCGCACCGCCTCGATGTCCACCCCGCGACTCGCGCACTCGCTCTCCGTGCTGGCCGACGGGCGCGTGCTCGCCGCCGGCGGCACCGTCCCTCCCGACGACGGGGACCCGGCGAGCGCGCCCATCCGGCCCGTCGCGTCCGTCGAGATCTACGACCCGAAGACGGGGGCGTGGACACCCGCCGCGTCGATGGGATCGCCTCGCTTCGAGCACACGGCGACGCCGCTCGCCGACGGGCGCGTCCTCATGGCCGGCGGTCTCGCTCCCGACGGCGACCAGGCCCTCCGACCCCTGGCCGCCACGGAGATCTACGACCCCGCCGCCAATGCCTTCGTGCGCGGCACCGACCTCAGGGAGGGCAGGACCAATCATGCGGCGGCGCGTCTCGCCGACGGTTCCGTGCTCGTCGTCGGGGGCGCGGGCGGCGTGAACGGAGACGTGTCGCTGAGCTCGGCGGAGGTGTTCGACCCCCGGGACGCCAGCTGGACGAGCGTGGCGCGCCTGCGCGAGTCGCGCACGGGCGCCAGCGCCACGCCGCTCGTCGACGGGCGAATCCTCGTCGCCGGCGGCGAGTCGCTGTCGCGCGGCAGCAGGCGGTCGCTGACGAGCGCCGAGGTCTTCGACGCCTCGACGGGTGCCTGGCGCTCGGCCGGGTCGATGACGTGCCCTCGAAGCGAGCACGACGCCGTGCGGCTCGGCGACGGCAGCGTACTGGTCGTCGCCGGCGACGCCACCTTTCCCGCCAAGGCACCGATCGCCCAGAGCTGCGTCGACCGGTACCGGCCGTGAACGTGCAACCCGCTGCAGGAACACGAACAGGAGTGACCGATGATGAACGTGCTACGCCGTAGGCGCGGCGGCGACGAGGCCGAGCCATCGCCGGCGGCGGACGGGGGTGAGTCCCGCGGCGCCCGCCGCCGCGCCCTGATCCTCTGCGTGCTCGCCCTGCCCCTCCTGATCGCCTTCTACGCCCTGGTCCTGTGGTGGTCCAACCCCCACACGGCCGGGGAGGAGCTGCGCATCGACGAGTTCACCAGCCTTCTCCGTCAGGGTCGCATCCAGGACGCCACGATCCTCGAGTCCGACAACCGCATCGTCGGCACCTACGACCGAGGTCGGTACTGGGTGGCCTTCGCTGGGGGCCGGGAGACGCTGTTCGCGCGACTGACCTCCGCCCTCGAGGACGCCGGCGTGCCGACCAAGGTCAGGCAGCAGCCGCTGAAGAACCTCGTGGGACCGGTGACGGTGCTCCTCCCCGCGCTCATCATCATCCTCGGCTTCTTCATCCTCTACCTCGCCGTGGGCCGCGGTGGAGAGGGGTTCGTGGCCTTCGGCCGGTCGCGGGCCAGGCGCATGCAGACCGGGGAGTCGAAGATCACCTTCGCCGACGTGGCCGACCTCGACGAGGCCAAGGAGGAGCTCACCGAGATCAGGGACTACCTCTCCAATCCACAGCGCTTCCTCGCCATGGGCGCCAGCGTCCCGAAGGGAATCCTGCTCACCGGCCCACCGGGGTGCGGGAAGACACTGCTGGCTCGTGCGCTCGCCGGAGACTCCAACGTCCCGTTCTTCTCGATCTCCGGTTCGGACTTCGTCGAGATCTTCGTCGGCGTCGGGGCGGCCCGGATACGCGACCTGTTCCGCGTCGCGAAGGCCGCCGCCCCCGCGATCGTCTTCATTGACGAGCTCGATGCGGTGGGCCGCGGCCGGACCGCTCAGGCCGTCGGCGGCCAGGACGAACGGGAGGCGACGCTGAACCAGCTCCTCGTGGAGATGGACGGCTTCGAGTCGGGCAGCGGCGTCGTCGTGCTCGGCGCGACGAACCGCGCCGACATCCTCGACACCGCCCTGCTGCGCCCCGGCCGCTTCGACCGTCGCATCGTGATCGATCGGCCCGACGTGCGCGGGCGCGAAGCGGTTCTCGAGGTTCACGCCCGAGGGAAGCCGCTCGGCCCGGACGTCGACATGGGAGCCGTGGCGCGGCGCACCGCCGGGTTCTCGGGGGCCGATCTGGCGAACGTGGTCAACGAGGCCGCCCTGCTCGCCGCCCGCCGGTCGAGCCCCGTCATCGAGCAACGAAACCTGTTCGAGGCGATCGAGCGGGCCCTGACCGGTCCCGAGCGCCGATCGCGGGTGTTGTCCCCGGAGGACCGCCACCGCATCTCGTTCCACGAGGCGGGCCATGCCATCGTGTCCGCCGCGCTCCCCGCCACGGACCCGGTCGGCAAGCTCTCCATCGTGGCGCGCGGCCACGCCGGCGGGTTCACGTGGTGGGTGCCGCAGGGCGACCAGCTGTCGGTCACCAGGTCGCAGCTGTTGGACCGTATCGCCGCCATGCTCGCCGGCCGGGCGGCCGAAGAGCTGGTCACCGGGGAGCCGTCGAGCGGGGCCACGAGCGACATCGAGGCGGCGGTCACCCTCGCCCGGCGCATCGTCTCGGAGTTCGGGATGAGCGACCGCCTCGGGCCGTTCTCGATCAAGCCCTTCACGACGCTCGCTGCCGAGGGCCTGGGTGCCGGCTACTCCGAGCGCATCGCCGCGGAGATGGACGCCGAGATGCAGGAGATCCTCCGGGAAGGGCACTCGCGGGCCGCCGCCATCCTCACAACCCACCGTGGGTCACTGGACGCGGTCGCCCACGCGCTGATGGAGGCCGAGACCCTGGAGGGCGACGTCCTCGACGGGCTGCTGCTGCCGGTCATCACCAAGGGCGAGCCGGCGCCGACGGGGGCATGAGCCGCCTCCGGCGCCCGTGACCGTCGGGGCCGCGGCGGCATTGGCCGCCTTCCTCACCCGGTCCGAACGGTGACGGCGAAGGCCGCTTCGAGCACGTGCTCGAGGCACCGTCGACGGGAGGCCGTGACGTCGTGCGTGGTGTGCCGCTCGTCCGTCTGCCGAGACTGCCTCGTTACGACCCGCGTGGGCCTGAAGTGCACGACGTGCAGCGGCGTTCGCACGGGGCGGGCGGCGCGTCACCGCCGCCGGCCCGCCGTCGTCGTCGCCGGCGCCGCCTTGGTGGCGGCGATCGTCGCGTTCGGGTCGCTCCGTGGGGGCAGCGAGTCGAGGCCGGCCGAGCGCGAGGTCGTCGCCGGGCGCAGCTTCGAGCGCGACGTGGAGCTCATCCGCCCCGCCGGCGCCCGCATCGCGGGAACGCTCCGGCTTCCGGAGCGATCCGGGCGGGGCCAGGTGCCGGCGGCGCTGATCATCCCCGGCTTCGGTCCGACGGACCGTGACGGCGTGAACGTGGCGGACGGCCAGGCGGACGGTCTCTACCGCGACTTGAGCGAGCGACTGGCGACAGCAGGAGTGGCGAGCTTCCGGTACGACAAGCGGGGCACGGGCCGGAGCGCCCTGCCGAGGGAGGGAAGGCTGTCGTTCGACGACATGGCCGCCGACGCCGGTGCCGGCATCGACTTCCTCAGCGAGCGAAGCGAGGTCGACGGCGACGCTCTGGTCGCCGTGGGACACGACGAGGGCGCCCTGCTGGCCATGCGCGTCGCGGCGTCCGACCCCCGGGTCAAGGCGCTGGTCCTCGTGTCGTCGCCCGGACGTCCGCTCGTCGACGTCATCGCCGACGACTTCCGCGCCACCCACGGTGAGGCGCGCGCCGACGAGCTCCGGGCGGTGGCCGCCGGGCTGATGGCGACCGGTGAGCTCCCGCCGCCCGAGGCACTTCCCGCCGACCTGCGCGGCTTCTTCCCGCGCGACCAGGTCGGCTACCTGCGCGAGATCTTCGCAATCGACCCGGTCGCCTACGCCCGCCAGGTCCACGTCCCCGTGCTCGTGGTGCGCGGCGAGCGGGCGACGTTCACCACCGCAGCCGATGCGCAACGGCTCGTCGAGGCACTCGGCCCGCGCGCCGAGCTCCTCGTCGCCCCCGGTGCCGGGCCGACACTCGCGCCCGCTGGTCGAGCGAACGGGGCAGGCGGCCACACCACGGCGTCGACGAGCGACCACGGGGCCAGCAGGACGAACCCTGAGCGGGCCGGTGTTCTCGACCGGATCTCGTCGTGGCTGGCCGGCCGGCTCGCCGCGCCGACGCGGCGATGAGGACCCGCTGCGGCACCGACGGCGAGCAGTCGCAGGTGGCCGCATTCCTCCTCTCCGTGCCTCGCGTCGGCGAACTAGTGTCGGCCCACTTCTGAACCATCTCTCGACCTGAGGGGGTAACGGTGGTCGGCAGGCGTGCTCTTTCGCTTCGCTTCTCCCTCGCACTCGGTCTCGCCGCCGCAGCGGTGAGCGCCTGCGCGACCTCGAGCCGACCGGTGTCGAGGTGGACGTCCGTCCAGCGCAGCCCCAGCAGCTCGCCTCGGCGCATCCCGGTCGCTGCCGCGAGCCGGAACAGCATCCAGTGCCGGTTCGACGCTGACGATTCGAGGGAAGGTAGCCAGCTCCCTGGCCGTCCACGACGCCGCCCGACGCCTCACCGAAGGGCGCTTGCGAGGACCCGGCGGCGCACGCCCGCCGCTGGATTGTCTGGAAGGAGCCGCTGCCGACGGCCGACTCCA
>JALYMX010000073.1 GCA_030773495.1 Actinomycetota bacterium
GGCCCGGTCAGCCTGGGCGTCCTCGATGCTCGAGGAGTGGCTCTTCACACCGATGCCCAGCATCAAGCACAGGTCGAGCGCCTCTTTGTTCGTGAGCCCGAGCTCGCGTGCGAGCTCGTAAACCCGGATCTTCTTCGCCAACTGGTCCCTTCAGTCCTCGAGACGGCGGTTCCCGCCGTCCCCTATCCTCGCGCGTTCTCGAAGTTGGGCACGAAGCGCCTCCACGGCGGCGGCCTCCACCGGGCCGCGCAGCGCCCGGGAGAACGCCTTGCGCCGCTCGGCCAGGTCCACGCAGCGCGGGGAGCCAACGCACAACCAGGCGCCGCGGCCAGGGAGCGAGCGGCCCACGGCCAGCGTGCCGTCCGGCGCCCGGACGAGGCGGACCAGCTCAGCCGGTGGGGCGACCCGCCGGCAGCCGATGCACGTGCGGGCCGGCGCCGCTATGCCGGGTCGCCGGTGGAGGCAACGCCGGGCTGCCCTCCTCCCGCCTCGGTCTCCACCGCCGACCCGGCGCCGTCGGCCGACACGGAAGCGTCGTCGGGGGAGCCGCCGGCCAGCGGGTCGACGGCCAGCGGGTCGACGACGACGGGCTCGGCGGTGAGCGGCTCCACGGGGGGGACGCCGTCGCCGGCGTCGCCAACCTCGCCGGCCTCCCGCCCGTCGCCACCGTCGCCACCGTCGCCGCCGCCCGACGACCACTGCTCGGCCGAGATGGCGTCGCCGCCCTCCGCCGGCTGCCACACCATCTCGCCCTCGGCGTTCTGGACCCACTCGCCCTCGGCCCACTCCTCGCCGGAGTAGCCGGCCTCCTCCTCGGCCAGCTGGGTCTCGCTCTTGATGTCGATGCGCCACCCGGTGAGCCGGGCGGCCAGCCGGGCGTTCTGCCCCTCCTTGCCGATAGCCAGCGACAGCTGGTAGTCGTGCACGACCACGGTGGCCGTCCCCGTCTCCTCGTCGAGGCGGACCTCCTTGACCTTGGCCGGCTGCAGGGCCCGCATCACGAACTCCGCCGGGTCCTCGGAGAACGGCACGATGTCGACCTTCTCGCCCCGCAGCTCGTTGGTCACCATGCGCACGCGGGCGCCCCTCGCCCCCACGCACGCCCCGACGGGGTCCACGTTGGGGTCGTTGGACCACACGGCGATCTTGGTGCGATGGCCGGGCTCGCGAGCGGCCGCCTTGATCTCCACCACTCCGCTGCCGATCTCGGGGACCTCGAGCTCGAAGAGGCGCTTGATGAGCCCCGGGTGGGTGCGGCTCACCACGATCTGAGGGCCCTTGGTGGTCTTGCGCACCTCCACGATGTAGGCCTTGAGCCGGGCGCCGTGGTCGTAGCGCTCGTACGGCACCTGCTCGGCCTGCGGGAGCAGGGCCTCCACCTTGCCGAGGTCGAGCAGCGTGTAGCGGTTGTCACTCTGCTGGATGATCCCGGTGACGATGTCGCCCTCGCGCCCGGCGTACTCCTCGTACTTGAGGTCCCGCTCCGCCTCGCGGATGCGCTGGAAGATCACCTGCTTGGCCGTCTGGGCGGCGATGCGCCCGAAGTTCTCGGGGGTGTCGTCCCACTCCCGGACCACCGTGCCGTCCTCGTCGAGCTCCTGGGCGTAGACCCGGAACTCCATGCTCTCGGGGTCGATGGTGACCACCGCCTCCTCGGCGGCGCCCGGCATGCGCTTGTAGGCGGCCACCAGGGCGTTGGCCAGCGCGTCGAGAAGCGTGTCGACGGCGATGCCCTTCTCGCGCGCGACCTGCTGGAGCGCCTCCATGAACTCGAAGTTGCCCTTCATGACACCGCCTTCTTGTCGGCCTTGTCGGCCGGCTTGGCCGCCGTGCCCCGGCCCGGCTTGGGCGCCGGCCCCCACTCGAACACGGTCCGGGCCCGGTCGATCTCGCCGTAGGAGAGGCGACGGCCGGCGACGACGATGCCCTCGTCGTCGGCCGCCTCGAGGCGCCCCTGCTCCCGTCGCTCGCCGGGCACCTCGGGGCGCGTCTTCACGGCGACGGTGGCGCCGACGAAGCGCCGGAAGTGCTCGGGGCGGCGCAGCGGGCGCTCGAGACCCGGGCTCGACACCTCGAGGGTGTAGCGGCCGGGCACGGGGTCGTGCTCGTCGAGCAGGCGCGACACCCGGACGGTGACCTCGCTGATGGCGTCGAGGTCGATCCCCCCGGGGCGGTCGACGAAGACCTGCAGCGAGCCGCCGGCGAACTGGACGTCGACCAGCTCGAGCCCGTCGGCCGCCAGCAACGGCTCGACCAGCGCTCGCACCTGGTTCGCCGGGTCCACTGGCGTCGTCCTCTCTCTCGAACCGACAGGAAAAAGCGTGGGCACCCGCCCACGCTCCCTGACCGATATCCACCAAAGCAGCCGGACCAGTATAACCGCCGCCGTCGCGCGCCTCCGGGCGCCCTCCCTCTTGCGTTCACCTCTTGGGTTCAGGCCGAGAGGGCGGCCACCACGGCCTCCAGCGCCACCTCGTCGCGCTCCCCGCTGCGCCGGTCCTTGCGCTCGACCACGCCCCGCGCCAGGCCCTTGGCCCCCACGATCACCTGGGTGGGCATGCCCAGCAGGTCGGCGTCGGCGAACTTCACGCCGGGCGACACGTCGCGGTCGTCGTAGAGCACGCGCACGCCGCCGGCGACCAGGTCGGCGTACAGGCGCTCGGCGGCGTCGGCCACCTCAGGGCTCCGCGAGGCCCCGAGCGACAGCAGGTGGACCCGGTAGGGCGCCACCTCGGCCGGCCACACCAACCCGGCGTCGTCGTGGTGCTCCTCGGCGATCACCGCCGGCGCCCGGCTCACCCCGATGCCGTAGCACCCCATCCAGTACGGGTGCTCGCCGCCCTCCTCGTCGGTGAAGGAGGCGCCGGGGATCTTGGTGGAGTAGGTGAGTCCGAGCTGGAAGGTGTGGCCGGCCTCCACCGAGCGCACGAGCTCGAGGTCGCCGCCACACCGGGGGCAGGGGTCGCCGTCGGCCAGCGTGGCGAACGAGCCCCACTCGTCGACGCTGAAGTCGCGCCCGAGCACGGCCCCGCTCACGTGGTGGTCGGGCCGGTTGGCGCCGGTGACCCACGGCCCGCCGGCGCGCACGGCGTGGTCGGCCAGCACGCGCACGCCCCGCTCGGCAAGGCCCATGGGGCCGATGTAGCCCTTGACCAGCTCGGGGTGGCGGGCGAAGTCGTCGTCGTCGAACGGGCGCAGCCGGCGGGGCACCCGGAGGTCGCGGTCGCCGGGGACGAGGACCACGACCGGCCGCCCCTCCTCGTCGGCCAGGGCCAGGCACTTGAGCATGCCGGCGGCGGTGAGCCCGCGCTCGGCGAAGAACTCCACGACCAGGTCGATGCCGGGGCGTCCGGGGGTGTGGTGCTCCACCAGCGGCTCGTCGGCCGGCGGCCCCGGCTCCCGCTCCGCCGTCTCCGCCGCCTCCACGTTGGCGGCGTAGTCGCCGGCCGTGCACCGGGCGAACAGGTCCTCGCCGATGGCGCTCGGGACCATGAACTCGTGGTTGACGTCGCCCCCGATGGCGCCGGCGTCGGCCTCCACCGGGGTGTAGGTGAGCCCGAGGCGGTCGAAGATGCGGCAGTAGGCGTCGTACATGACCTTGTACGACGCCTTCATGCCCTCCGGGGAGGCGTCGAAGGAGTAGGCGTCTTTCATGATGAACTCGCGGCCGCGCAGGAGGCCGAAGCGGGGCCGCGGCTCGTCGCGGTACTTGAACTGGATCTGGTACACGTTCAGCGGCAGCGACCGGTACGAGTCGACGTCGGCGGCCACGGTGGCCGTGACCAGCTCCTCGTGGGTGGGCGCCAGGACGAAGCTCCCGCCCTTGCCCTCGAGGCGGAACAACACCTCGCCCATGCTCGTCAGCCGCCCCGTCTGGGCCCACAGCTCGTCGGGCTGGAGGATGGGCATGAGGATCTCCTGGGCGCCGGCGGCGTCCATCTCCTCCCGCACCACCCGCTCCACGTTGCGCAGCACCCGCCACCCCAGCGGCAGGAAGGTGTAGATGCCCGACGCCACCCGGCGGATGTAGCCGCCCCGCACCAGCAACTGGTGGCTCACCGCCTCGGCGTCGGCGGGCGCGTCCCGGAGGGTGCGCAGCAGCAGGCGGGACAGGCGCATCGAGAGGCGAGGCTATCGGGCGAGGCGGAACGAGGTCGGGGGCATACGGCGCCGAGCGGGGATGGGGCCCACGCTTGGGCGAGGAGGCCCGGCGAGGGGCCCCGGCCGGGGAAACGACCTAGAACCCGGTGCGGCAGAACGGGGCCGGAGCAGACGCCAGCATGGCGTCGGCCCGGGCGAGGGCGCCGGCCCGCCGCTCGTGCACCCGGCCGGCGCCGGCCAGTGTGGTGGCGCTGACGCCGCCCAGGTAC
>JALYMX010000074.1 GCA_030773495.1 Actinomycetota bacterium
AGCCCCTCCAGCCCGGCGACGGGCACGTGGAGCACGCGGCGGCCAAAGCGTCCGGTGGCCGGTCCCAGCTCGGCCACTGCGGCACCGGTGATGTCGGTGGCTGCGAACGCCCGGCGGGCGGCGGCCAGGTCCACCTCGCCCAAGAAGCGCAGCGTCACATGCCATTGTTCCGGCGCCGTCCACCGCAGGCCGGGGACCTCGGGCCGGGGCAGCGCGGCCAGCCCATCCACCACGTCGGCCGGCGGCCACACGGCCACGAACAGGCGCACGAAGCGGGGCGGCGACCTCAGCTGCCGGGCATGAGCCGGTCGAGCAGGCGCCGCCGCAGCAGGTCGAGCACGGTGATCGTGGCGAACTGGCGGACCCGCTCGCGGTCGCCTGGGAAGCGGTGGTGGACCACCGTGGTCTCGCCCTCGAAGCACATCCCGAGGTAGACGGTGCCCGGCGGCATCCCCTCCTGCTCGGCCGGCCCGGCCACCCCGGTGACGGACAGGGCGACGTCGGCCCCCAGCACCTTGGCCGCCCCCTCGGCCATGCGGGCCGCCGCCTCCTCGCTGACGACAGGGCCCTCGGGCACACCGAGGACGTCGAACTTGACCTGCGAGTCGTAGGCGACGATCGACCCCCGGAACCAGCGGCTCGAGCCCTCGGCGTTCACGACCCGCGATGCCACCATGCCCCCCGTCATGGACTCGGCCAGGGCCAGCGAGAGCCCGGCGTCCTGCAGCAGCGACCCGACGGCGTCCTCCATGGTGTCGTCGTCCACGCCGAACACCAAGGTGCCGAGGATGGCCCGCAGCTCGGCGTCCTCGGCCATCACCATGGCCATGGCCTCCTCGCGGGTGGCTGCCTTGGCGGTGATGCGGATCTTGATGCCCTCCACGCCACTGGCCAGGAAGGCGAGCGTGGGGTTGCCGGCGGCGTCGAGCGCCTCGAGGCGGGGGGCCACCAGCTCGGCCAGCGTCGACTCGGGCAGGCCCCAGGTGCGCACGACCCGGGACACGATGGTCGAGCGCGTCCCCGCTCGGGCGGTGAGGTCGGGCACCACGGCCCGCTCGGCCATCTCACGCAGCTCCTCGGGAACCCCGGGCAGGGCGTAGACGACGCGGTCGGCGGCCTCGCAGCGCAGCCCGGGAGCCGTCCCGCGGGTCTGGGGGATCACCACCGCGTCGCGGGGGACGTCCGCCTGGCGCTCGTTGCTCGGAGCCATCTCCCTGCCCCGCTCCTCGAAGATGGCCCGGATGCGGGCCAGCACGGCCTCGTCGCGCTGGAGCGGTGCGTCGAGCACCTCGGCCAGCGCCTCGCGGGTCACGTCGTCGCGTGTCGGGCCGAGGCCGCCGCAGACGATGACGGCGTCGGCCCGGTCGAGGGCGATGCGCAACGCCGCGCCGATGCGCCCGACGTTGTCCCCGACGGTGGTGTGGAAGTGGCAGTCGATGCCGGCGGCGGCGAGCCGCTCGGCCAGCCACGCCGTGTTGGTGTCGAGCACCTGGCCGAGCAGCAGCTCGGTGCCGACGGCGACGACCTCACACCGCACGGCCGGGATTCGCCCGTTGGTCGCCGGCCACCCGGCGGGCGTCGAGGAGGTACTGGACGCCGGTGACGAGGGCCAAGACGACGCCGGCCCACAGCCACACGTTGGCCACCACGAGGGTGCTCGCGGTGACGGGCAGCAGGGCGAAGGCCACGGCGACCTGCTGCACGACCGTCTTGACCTTGGCCCACCAACGGGCGGGGATGGACACGCCTCGCCGGCCCATCACCGAGCGGTACACGCTGATCAGGGCCTCCCGTACGGCCGTGAGGGCCACGGGGACCCACCAGAACCGGCGCTCCGCGACCAGGGCGAACATGGCGCCGAGCACCAGGAACTTGTCGGCCAACGGGTCGAGGAAGGCGCCCGAGCGCGTGCTTCCCTGGCGGCGGGCCAGCCACCCGTCGACCCAGTCGGTGCCGGCGAGGACGATCCAGAAGGCGAAGGCGGGCCACGAGTCACCGCCGCCGAGGATCATGGCCAGCAGCACCGGCGTCACCAGCACCCGGGCCACGGTGACGGCGTTGGCCGGCGTGGCCAGGGCCGACGGGCCGAAGGGGATGGTGGCCACCGCTACGCCGCCTCGGCCTCGAGGTCGGGCCCCTCGACGCCACTTACGACGACGGAGGCGATGCGCCCCACGGGAAGGTGGTGGGGCACGCGTACGATCCCGTCGATCTCCGGCGCCTCCCGGTGGCTGCGGCCCACGCCGGGGCGGTCCACGAGCACGTCGACCGAGCGCCCGACGAGGGCGTGGCGCCGCCGTGCGGTGATCGCATCCTGCAGGGCGGTGGCCTCGGCCAGTCGCTCGGTAACCAGGCCGGGGGCCACGGCGCCGTCGAGGCCAGCCGCCCACGTCCCCTCCTCTGGTGAGTAGGCGAAGAAGCCGCACCAGTCGAGGTCGGCCTCCTCGAGGAACCGGAGGAGGGCGTCGTGGTCGGCCTCGGTCTCTCCGGGGTAGCCCACGATGAAGTTCGAGCGGAACGCGGCGTCGGGCCAGCGCCGGCGGATGTCGTCGATGCGGCGCAGGAACCGCTCGCCGTCGCCCCACCGGCGCATGCTGCGCAGCAGGGGACGGGACACGTGCTGGAGGGACAGGTCGAAGTAGGGCACGCCGGTGTCGCCGATGGCGTCCACCAGGGCGTCGGTGAGGTCGGAGGGGTACAGGTACAGCAGCCGCGTCCGCTCCACCCGGGCCGCCACGGCCCGGACCAGGGGCACGATCGACCCGGCGCCCAGCCCCTCGACGTCCCTGCCGTACGAGGCCAGGTCTTGGGCCACGAGGACGACCTCGGCCACCCCGAGGGCGTCCACCTCTTCGAGGACGGCCGGCATCGGACGAGACCGTTGCGGCCCGCGGAACGAGGGGATGGCGCAGAAGCCGCACTTGCGGTCGCACCCCTCGGCGACCTTGACGTAGGCCCACGGTGCCGTCGCCGGCGGCCGGGGCAGGTTGAGCAGGTCGAGCCGGGCCCGGTCGCGGGCGGGCCCCAGGGTGACCGGCACCCCGAACCCGGCCACCAGGTCGGCCTCGGGGAGGGCCTCGGCCAGCTCGTCGCCGTAGCGCTCGGCCATGCACCCGGTGACGACGAGGCGAGCGCCGGGCGCCCGCTCGCCGGCCAGCGACAGGATCGTGTCGACCGACTCCTGGCGGGCCGCCTCGATGAACGCACACGTGTTCACCACCACCACGTCGGCCTCGGCCACCGAGGCGGCCGGCGCCAGACCCTCGGCTCCCAGCGTGCCCGCCAGCTTCTCCGAGTCGACCTGGTTCTTCGGGCAGCCGAGGGTCTCCACCCAGTACCGCCTCGACATGGGGGCAATCTACCGTCACGGCCTACCATCCGGCGATGGCCAGCGCCGTCCCCTCCCCCTCGCCCAACCCCAACGCGCTCCGCTTCCAGCTCGACGTCACGCTGCCCGCCACGCTGAGCTTCAACGGCGCCGGCGAGGCCGAGGGCGACCCGTTCGCCCGCCGCGTCTTCGCCGCCCCCGGGGTGGCCGCCATCTTCGGCGTCAACGACTTCGTCACCGTGACCCGCACGCCGGGCGCCGAGTGGGAGCCGATCGTGGCTGCCGTGCAAGAGGCGGCGGCGGAGCACCTGTGATCCGATCGACCGTCGCCCCCGTGCTGCTCGCCGTCTGGAGTACATAGCGGGCCTTTTCGGCCCGGTATGTACTCCAGACCGGCGGCTCAGGGCGGTCATGCGCCGGCCGCCACCAGCCCGAGGTCCTCGTAGAGCGCGGTGAGCACCGGCTGGCTGCGCCGATGGTGGGCAGCTTCGCCGGGCATGCCGTTGAACGCCACGGCGGCGGCGAGCCCGGCGTCGGGGTCGGCGAAGGCGACCGACGACTGGCTGCCGCCGTGGCCGAACGACCGCAGCGAGGCGTGGTCGCCGTAGCCGTACGGGGCCGACCGGCGCCGGTAGTGCCAGGAGTTCACCATGACGCCGAGCCCCCAGTCGATGACGGCGCCGAACGTCTCGTCGCGCAGCCCGGCCCGGTGGCGGGCGCACATGGCCTCGACGGCCTGCGCCGAGAGCACGCCCCCGCCCTCCCCCACGCCGCCGGCCAGCAGCATCTCGTAGAACCGCACCAGGTCGCCCAGCGGGCCGACGCCGCTGCTGCTGGCCAGCGGCGACGCGAAGGCGTCGGGGCCCGACAGCGCGGGTGCCGGCTGGGGATGGGCGCCCGAGGTGTCGTGGAGCACGGCGAGGCGCGCCCCGTAGGCGGCGCGGCGGGCAGGCGGGAGGGCCAGCCACGAGTCGGCCATGCCCAGCGGCTCGAAGACCTCCTCGCTCACGTAGGCGTCGAAGGCCCGCCCGTCGAGGCGGCGCACGACCTCGCCCAGCACCGCGTAGCCCAGCCGCGGCGAGTAGGCGGCCCGCCGTCCGGGGACCCACCCCTCCAGGAGGGGCGCGGCGTACGAGGCCTCGAGCACGGCGGCGGGGTCGTCGGCGGCGGGGGCGGCACCGGCCAGGCCGACGGTGTGGGTGAGCAGGTGGCGGACGGTGACCGCCGCCTTGCCGGCGGCGGCGAACTCGGGGACGTGGCGGGCGACGGCGTCGTCGAGGCCGAGCCGCCCGCGCTCCCACTGCTGCAGCACGGCGACGGCGCTGACGGGCTTGGTCGCCGACAGCCATGGCCACAGGGTGTCCGGCTGCACCGGCGTGCCCGGGCCGGCGTCGCCCACCTCGAGACCGACCCGGCGCCCAGGGGCCAGGGACACCACGACCTGGGCGCCCATGTGCACGCCCTCGTCGAGGCCCCGGCGCACGGCGGCCGCCGTCCGGGGCAGGTCCACCCGCCAAGGGTCAGGGATGAGACGCCTCGACGACGGTGGTGATGCCCCCCCGCACCAGCCACTCGGTGGTGACCGTCATCCGGCGGGGGCCGACGGCGGCCACCAGGTCGTCGAGGATGCGGTTGGTGACGTCCTCGTGGAACGCCCCCTCGCCGCGGTAGCTCCACAGGTAGAGCTTGAGCGACTTGAGTTCGACGATCGAGTCGCCGGGGACGTAGCGGATCGAGACGGTGGCGAAGTCGGGCTGGCCGGTGAGGGGGCACACGCAGGTGAACTCCGGGGTGGAGCATCGGACCTCGTAGTCCCGCCCCGGCCGGGGGTTGGGCACCGCGGCCAGATCGCGCGACGGGCTGGTGGGCATGCGTCGCTCCGTGGCGGCGGGTCGCTCAGCCCTTCGTGGCGAGCATGCGGTTCATCTTGGTGCCGCACACGGGACAGGTGCCCTGCGCGGCCCGGCGGCCGTTGGCCATCTCGACCTCCTGGCCTTCGAACTCCCGCTTCTCGCGGCACTTCACGCAGTACCCCTCGTACGTCGCCATCGTCCGACGCTACCCCACGGCCCCGTCGGTCCCTGCACGGCACACCGTCAGCCCGTCGAGGTCGGGAGCCAGCACCAGCGCGCCGCCCTCCACGCCGGCCTCCCGCAGCAACTCCTCGCCGGCCACCCGGACCGCCGGCGCCGCCGCCGCCTCGCAG
>JALYMX010000075.1 GCA_030773495.1 Actinomycetota bacterium
CTTTGCAAGCAGGGGGTCGTGGGTTCGAGTCCCATCGTCTCCACCACGAAGTCCTGGTCAGAGCGTTGCCAAGGCCTGGGCACATCGCCGCCGAGGGCCGGCCCGACCTCCACGTGACCTAAGCGTGACCCAGCATCCGCGCGGTTCGGCACCGTTCACCACGGATCAGCACGCTCCGCGCGAGCTGCCCGGCGCGAGTTCGGCCGCCTGCGTGGCGTGTCGCGTCGTACCATTGCGTTCGTGAGCGCGGTCGAGCCGAACGCGGAGAAGGAGCTCATCGTGGCCGACGATGGGAGCATCCCGGCCGAGCAGCTCGCGCGCCTCGGCCTGCGCCCTGGCGCTCACCTGCGCGTCGTCGAGGCGGTCGCCGGTGAGCCCGGCGAGCTCGAGGGTTCACTCCCGGACCTTCCCGATCTCGACTGGGAAGACTTCGAGCGCGGCAGCGAACTGGCGCAGGGCGACCTCAGCGGCGCGTGAGGGTCGTCGCGGACTCGCACGCGATCTTCTGGCACCTCCAGCGTTCTCCGAAGCTCTCCGCACCAGCGGCGCAGGCCCTTAGGGAGGCCGGCACTCGCGAGATCGTCGTGTCTGTGGCGACCCTGGTCGACCTCTGGTACGTCACCCAGACCACGCAGGCGATCAGCACGGCCGACCTCGCCCTCGTGCGCGCCGCGCTCGAGGTGTCGGCTCGGGTCGATCTTCAGGTGATCGACGCGGCGGTTGCCGACGCCTACACGGCGATCCCTCGCTCAGTACTGAGGGACCCGTGGGATCGGTTCATCTTCGCAACCGCACGCGCGCTAGAGAAGCTCCCCTCGTAACTCGTGATGCCGCCATCCAGAAGGCGCAACTCGTCCAGACGATCTGGTGACGCCTGAGCTCAGGTCGGAGTGATCGCCCGTCGTACGAGCGCTTCGTAGTCCTCGATCGCTCCTGGCAGCACACGCAGGTGCACGATCGGCCTGCCGGCTTCTCGGCGATGCCGACGACCTCGGCGACTGCCGGCGCGCCGGTGTCGCCGACAAGAACGATCGCGCTGGGCTCGATCAGCGAGAGATCCCTGGCTTCATGCAGGAAGGTCCACACGCAGCCGGTCTCGTCCTCGTCCATGAGGTCGCAGGTGATGTCGAGGGTGAGGCGTTCCCGTAACTCGTGGTCGTCCGGCGGCTCGCTCATGAGGTGGCGGGTCGCTCGCCCGCTGCCCTCTCGCGGAACCGGAGCAGGTCGCCGCCGACTTCGTCCTGGGCGGCGGCGAGGATGCGGTCGATGTCGTCGGCGATCGCCTCGTCCCGCTTGGCTGTCGCGTGCTGGTACCGCAGCGCGGCGCGCGGGCTCGCATGCCCGAGCCGGTGCATCAGCTCCTTGGTGCTCGCACCCGTCGCCGCTGCCATGGTGCCGGCGACGTGGCGCAGGTCGTGCAGCCGCACGCCCTCGAGCCCGAGCGCGCGCCGCGCACGCGTCCAGTCGCGCTGCCACACGACCAGCCGCACTGGACCGCCGCGCGCGCCGGCGAAGATCGGCGCGTCGGTTTCTGGCGCGACCCAGGCGTCGAGGTGCGCCTCGACCTCCGGGATGAGGTTGTTGGGAAGCACGAGGGTTCGCCGCCCCGCATCGGTCTTCGGCGGGCCGACGAGGTGGCCGCCACCGCTGGACTCCTGCCGTTGCAGCCGAACAGTGACCGTGCGGTGGAGCAGGTCGGGATCGCGGTGGGTGAGCGCCAGCAGCTCGCCCCGCCGCATCCCGCGAGCTCCGGCGAAGCGCGGTCGCTCTGCCGACGTTTCCGGCTAGGGGGGCGTCGACTTTCGGGGCGCGGATGACCGAGGGCAGGGACACGATCTCGGTGGCCGCATCGCGTGGCGACGCTGGTGTCGCGCCAACACTTGCGGCACTCGTCCGATCCAAGGCACAGACTCGGGGCTAGTCAGGTCCGTGCGAAGATTATGATTCGCGCCACTTCGACTGCGGGAGGCTGCTGTGCGGCGCCTTGTGCAATTCCTGGTCCTGACCACTCTCGCGCTTGCTTCACTCACCGTCGCCGTGCCGGCGGGTGCCGAGCACGGCACGAACCCGGCAGATATGAGTCCGAACATGTTCCACGTGGCCAACCGGCGGCCGACACCACCGAGCGGCCAGCCGCCAACCACGCACTCCGACCTCGCGTTCTTCCAGGCCGGCGCAGCGACCGCCGTGCGGCAGGACCTCGCCGCAGCGGGCAACTACGACGGGTTCCGGCTCTTCAACGTCACCAACCCCGAGAACCCCGTGGAGGTCGCGAACGTCCGCTGCCGCGGGCCTCAGAACGACGTCTCGTTCCACCAGGCCGGCAACCGCCTGCTGCTGATCCAGTCGATCGACCGGCCGCAGACGCATTCGGGCATGGAGTCGCCCGACGCCTGCCTGCTCAGCCGCGACACCCCGGTCTCCTTCAACAACCCCTCGCCGCCGTTCACGCGCTTCGTGTTTGGGTTCGAGGGGCTGCGGATCTGGGACGTCACCCGGCCCCAGGCACCCCGGCTGATCGCGGCGGTGCCGACCGCCTGCGGATCCCACACGCACAGCACCATCCCGGACAGGGACGACCGGCGGGCGATCGTCTACGTCTCTTCGTACCCCATCGGCGCGAGCGTGTCTCCCGAGCCCGCCGCCGGCGACCAGGGGCCCCGGTGCACGCAGCCCCATGCGCGGATCTCGATCGTCGAGATCCCCGACCTCGCCCCCGAGGCGGCTCACGTGCTCAAGGAGCAACCGCTCGACGCCGACACCAAGCCGTTCCGCGGCACCCTTGGAGCCGGCGGTACCGGCGCCATTGGCTGCCACGACATCACGATGCTGACCGAGGCCAGCCAGCAGCCGGAGACAGACCCCCGTCCGCGGCGCGAGACCGCCGCCGCGGCGTGCCTCGAAGAGGGGCAGCTTTGGGACATCTCCGACCCGGCCAACCCGACGACGACGGGTCCGCGCCACTCGCACATATACAACCCGTTCATCACGCCGGCCAACCCGGCCGCCGGGGGGCTGTTCCACACCGCCTCGTGGACGTGGGACGGGGAGATCGTCCTGTTCACCGACGAGTGGCAGGGTGGCGGCGCCCACGGCTGTGACGGTCCGGAGGACACCCGGGGTAACGTCTGGTTCTACAAGGCGGTCCCCCCGGGAGCCGACCCGCCGCTCTACGGGCGCTACATGATGCCGCGCCCGCAGCCTGCGGCCGAGGTCTGCACCCTCCACAACGGCAACGTGATCCCCACCGACAAGGGGTACTTCGGGGTCTCGTCCTCGTACGAGGGTGGGACGAGCGTGTTCGACTTCAGCACCGTGCGGCAGTTCCCCGAGCTCCCACCGTTCGAGCACGGGCAGACGCCGCCGGATGCGCCCCCGCCGCTCGTCGCCCGCGAAGTTGCGCACGCCGACATGCAGAACGGCGACGCCAGGGGCAAGGACGACACGTGGTCGTCGTACTGGTGGAACGACTACATCTGGGTCAACGGTGGGCTCGTCCGCGGCAGAGCTGACGACCCCAACCGTCAGCGCGGCCTCGACGTGTTCAAGATCCTCCTGCCCGCGGGCAAGAGTCTCAGCGACCCGACGGACGCGACGGAGGTCTTCCAGCACCAGTTCCGGGCCCGGAAGTTCCCGCAGGCGTTCAACCCCCAGACCCAGGAGGTCCAACAGGGCACCGGCTGGGGCCAGGGTGACCAAACCGGCTAGGAGCTGAGCTGACCGAGTGTTGCCGCCGGGGACCGAGCCGAGCAGCGAGAAGTGAGCGAGAGGGCGGCCGCGTGGCCGCCCTCCGTTTACGATCCGTTCCGATGACGTCCCGATCGCACTCAGCGCGATTGCGCACGGCGGCGTTGCTTCTCACCGGGCTCGGCCTCGCCGGCTGCTCTCAGTCCGACCAGGAGCAGCTCACCCGTGCACCTGCTGGGGGTGCCCAGCCCGGTCACCCAGGAGGCGGGGCGGCCGACGGTATCGAGAGCGGTCAGCTCACGGTCGTCGATGGGAGCCTCTCACGGGCCACATGGGCGATGGGGGACGAGCTCTACCTGCTAGGACGCCAACAGCCCGAAAAGCTCGCCGGCCCCGTCCAGTCGCCGTTCACCGGCACGCTGTCGCCAGCGGCCGTCCCCAGCCCGGCGAACGATGGCGCCATCGCGTACAGCTCCTTCCTCGACGAGCAGCCGGTCCTGCGCGTGCACGAGCCCACCAAGGGCACCGACTCCGTCGTCGACGTGGGGGCGTACTCGCCGGCGTGGGGACGCCAGGCGGGGCTCGCGTACTTCCACGGTCTGACGCCCAGGGTGGAGGATCCCGCCACCTATGTCGGGCACGTGGTCGTACGAGCATCGCCGCAGTCGGGGCGGGTTCGCTGGAGCGCGGAGCCGGGGCGCTACATCCCAAGCGCCTGGGCCGGAGAGCGCCTGATCGTCCACGAGCTGGAGCAAACATGGCCGACGCTCGTCGTGTTCGACGGGCCGGAGCGCCGCCGGGTCCTCGCGACGCGCGCCACCCTCGTCGCGCTGAGCCCTGACGGGGGGCGCGCCCTCATCGCCAAGGAGCCGACTCCGACACCCGCGGTCGCCGTTGTCGACGTCGCAAGCGGTCGCGAGCTCTCGAGCTTCAGCTTCTCCGACCAGGTCGCTCCGCTCGCGGGCGCGAAGATCAACTACGTGGCGGACTCCGGGGGCTGGGTGGGCGACACCGTGATCGCGGCCGTGACGAACGGGCTGGCCGTCTTCAATGTGGGCGGCGAGCGAATTGAGCTCGAGCAGCTGCTCGGGGTCGACCCCAACGGGTTCCCGACCGGACTGACAGAGCTGAAGAGTGACGACACCCGCCGGTACATCTTTGCAAGTGCCGAGCTCATGCAACAGCGGCGCGCGGCGGTCACACGCACCTCGATCATCGAGTGCGACCGGGTCGAGCGGCGGTGCGTGCTGGGGCCATCCGCACCGAGCTACCTGCCTCCCCGGCTGATCTACAACCCGAGCCGGCCTTAGGGTGCCGCGGTGAGCAAGCCCACGCGCTGGGGGCGGACGCGTTCGTTGCCAAAGAGCGGCTTCGCGCGTTCAACCGTGTGCGGGTGCTCGCCGCCCGCTTCACGTCCAGCGGGGTGAGCCGCGCCTCGCCGCGGGGGACCCCGACCCGTGCCGGCGCGGCTCGTGCGGCGCAGCGTGCCCCTGCAGCCCCGGCGTATCGGGGCAGTGGGGCACCGACATTCGGGGACAGAGGTTTTGGGACATCTACGGTCCCGAACCAGACCCGATGTCGGCCGACGACGTCGATGTGGGGCTTCAGGGAGGCGCTGCTCTCCTCGCGACCCGCCAAGCCCCTCCGCGCGCCGATCCCTAGAGGGCCCCGACTACCGTCGCCCACCGTGTCCGTCGAGATCGCCGTCGACGTCCTGGTCGTGGGTGGGGGGATCCAGGGCCTCGTGGTACTTCGGGAGCTGACCGAGGCCGGTTACGCCTGCGCCCTTGTCACCGCCGGCGGGGCCGGACAGACGCTCCACTCGCACGGCCTCCTGAACAGCGGCACCGGACTGGTCACCGGGACGCTGCGCGAACAGACCGAGGCGACGGTGGCGTATCTGCGCCGCCTCGGCGTGCCCGTCTACGGCGAGGCATCCTCGTTCCTCGCCTTGCCGCCCGCGATGGTCGAGGAGCTTTCGCCGGTGTGGCAGGCGAACGGTCACCAGCCCGAGCCGGTGAACGCCGACGAGGTCGGGTTCGCGGTGGGCGAGGAGTTCCGGTGCTTCCGCGTCCGCGGCTACCACGTGCCGAAGCGCGCACTCGTCCGCCGCCTGGCCGCCGGCCTCGACGATCGCATCATCTCCGGCGCCCTCACCGGCACCACCGGAGCCGGCGGCTACGACGTGACGGCGCAGTCGGGACACCGGCTCCGCGTCAACTGCCGAACTGTGGTCGTGGCCGCCGGATGCGGAACGAAGCGCGTACTGCGCGACGTCATGGCGGTGGACTCGCCCCACGTCGACCGAATCGGTTTCGTGAGGATCGACATGTTGTGCATCCGGGACCCGGCCTGGTGCTCGGACCCGTTGCCACGCTGGTCAGTCCCGACCTCGTCGTGGTCGGACACGTCAACGACGGGCACGACACCGTCGGCCAGGGACGGGACCAGGCGAGCTGGTACGTGTCGCCGGTCAGCGTCGTCCAGCCCGAGCACGTGGCCGAGGCGCCGGACACCGGGGCGGCGGAGGCGGAGCCGCAGGACGTCCTGCTCGCTGTCGAGCACCTGATCCGGCTCATGCCCGCCCTTGCCCGCGTCAATGCCGACGTGGAGGCGACGGTGTTCGCCGGGTACAAGCAGGACCTGGACGGGCAGCCGGCGCGCCCCGCGGTCGAGCAGGAGCAGCGCGTTGCGGTTCCGGTAGCGGGGCAGCTGGGCGACGCCGATGTGGCCGAGCTGTGGGTCGGTCAGCAGCCGGCACGTGAACGCCATCAGCAGCTGGTCGACGGGCGAGACTTGCACCT
>JALYMX010000076.1 GCA_030773495.1 Actinomycetota bacterium
CCCCGGGCCCGCCCGGCCCCGTGACGCTCCCGCCCCTCGACGCCTACTCGCTGCGCCTGGTGAGCGCCCGCACCCTCTACGGCTGCGGCACGCTCGTCCAGCACGCCCCCTCCCTGGCCGTCCTCGCCCCGCCCCCGCGGGCCCGGGCCAACCCGTCCGACCTCGACCGGCTCGGAATGCGCTCGGGCGGCACGGTGCGGGTGAAGTCGAACCGGGGGAGCTTCATGGTCGAGGCCGTGCCCGACCCCGGCGTCCCCCGCGGCTCGCTGTCGCTGGCCCTGAACGCCGGCGCCGAAGGCGGGCCGAGCGCCGGCGAGCTGATCGATGCCACGGCGGCCGTCACCGACGTGCGGGTGGAGACCCCCTGATGTTCGGCGGCGACCCGTTGTTCAGCGAAGGCGTCGACGGCGGCGTCGTGCTCGTCGTGCTCGTGAAGACCCTCGTGACCTTCGCCGTGCTCATGGTCTCGGTGCTGTTCATGGTGTGGTTCGAGCGAAAGCTCGTGTCCGACATGCAGAACCGGATCGGCCCCAACCGCGCCGGCCCCTGGGGCATCCTCCAGACCCTCGCCGACGGCATCAAGCTGTTCTTCAAGGAGGACCTGCTCCCCGAGCAGGCCGACCGGCGCATCTTCCGCCTGGCGCCCTACCTGTCGGTGGTCCCGGCCTTCCTCGCCTTCGCCATCGTGCCGGTGGGCGGCGAGGTCACCATCGCCGGGCACCGCACGCGCCTGCAGCTGGCCGATCCGCCGGTGGGCATCCTGTTCCTGCTGGCCACCTCGGGCATCGCCGTCTACGGCGTCATGCTGGCCGGCTGGGCCTCCGGGTCCAAGTACCCACTGCTCGGCTCCGTGCGGGCGTCGGCCCAGATGGTGTCCTACGAGGCGGCGCTCGGCCTGTCGGTGGCCGCCGTCGTGCTGGTCACCGGGTCGCTGCTCACGAGCGACATCGTGGCCCAGCAGTCGCGGGGGCTCACCGACTGGAACCTGTTCCGCCTCGGGTTCCTGCCGTTCTTCATCTTCGTCGTCGCCGCCACCGCCGAGCTCAACCGTCCCCCGTTCGACCTGGTCGAGGCCGAGCAGGAGCTGGTGGGCGGCTTCCACACCGAGTACTCGTCGCTGCGCTTCGCCCTGTTCTTCCTGGCCGAGTTCATGAGCACCGTGGTGATGTCCGCCGTCATCGTCACCCTGTTCCTCGGTGGCCCGTCGGGGCCCGCCCCCGACGGCGGCTTCCTGGGCGCCGTGGTACCGGTGGGGTGGTTCCTGGCCAAGGTGATGGTCTTCCTGTTCACCTACGTGTGGCTGCGGGCCACCCTCCCCCGCCTGCGCTACGACCAGCTCATGGACCTGGGCTGGAAGCGACTCATCCCGTTGTCGCTGTTCTGGCTGCTCGTGCTGGCCGGGATGCTGGTCGACGCGCCGACCACCCAAGACGGGTTTCTCGGGGCGATCATGCGCCGCCGCTACGGGTTCGCCGTGTTCGCCGGCGGCCTGCTGTTCGGCCTGCTGCTGATGCGCGCCGTCCAGGTCGGCCAGGACCGCACCGACGCCGCCGCGGCCGCCGGCCGCCCGGCTCCGGCGGCGCTGGAGGAGACGAGCTGATGGGCTTCCTCGACGGGTTCAAGGTCACGTTCAAGACGCTGTTCGACAAGCGGGTCACCGTCCAGTACCCCGAGGAGAAGCGGCCGAAGGCCGAGCGCTTCCATGGCCGCCACGTCCTCAACCGCTACGAGGACGGCATGGAGAAGTGCATCGGGTGCGAGCTGTGCGCCGGCGTGTGCCCCGCCCGGTGCATCTACGTCCGCGGCGCCGACAACCCGCCCGACGCGCCGGTGTCCCCCGGCGAGCGCTACGGCTTCGTCTACGAGATCAACTACCTGCGCTGCATCCACTGCGACCTGTGCGTGGAGGCGTGCCCCACCGAGGCCATCACCGAGACCAAGCTGTTCGAGTTCTCCTGGACCAACCGCAAGGACGCCATCTACACCAAGGACGAGCTGCTCGTCGGCGACGACGGGCGGCCCAAGCAGCTGCCCTGGGAGGACTGGCAGGAGGGCGACGACGTGCACACCTCGGCGTGGGTGCGGGCCACCGCGCCGTCGGGCGACGCCGACTTCGAGGGCCGCGTCCAGTGGTCCGGCGAGCTGGGCTACGGCGTGCGCCCACCCGAGGCCGGGCAGTCCCTGGAGGTGCCGGCCGACGTGGTGGCCGAGGTGGTCCCCGACGCGCCCGCCGGCGACAGGCAGGCCTCGTGAGCGAGACGCTCGTGGTGGCCGCCACGCGGCCCGACGTGGCGGTGTTCGCCGCCGCCGCCGTCCTCGTGCTGGCCGGAGCGCTTGGCGTCGTCGTCTCCGCCAACCCGGTCCACGCCGCCCTGTCGCTCGTGCTCACGCTGTTCGGCATCGCCGTGCTGTTCGTGGCCCAGGAGGCCCACTTCCTGGCCGCCGTGCAGGTGATCGTCTACGCCGGCGCCATCGTGGTGCTCTTCCTGTTCGTGATCATGCTGCTCGGCGTCGACCGCGAGGAGAACGTGCGCCAAGAGCCGCTGCGGGGCCAGCGGCCCATCGCCCTGCTGCTCGGCGTGGCCTCCCTGGCGCTGCTCGGCCTGCTCTCCCGGGGCACCGGGTGGGTGAGCGGCGCCCCGTCGGTGGCGGGGCCGGCCACCGGTCCCGGCACCAACGTGGAGAAGTTGGCCAGCTCCATCTTCACCCGCTACCTGCTGGCCTTCGAGATCACCTCGGTGCTGCTGGTCATCGCCGTCGTCGGCGCCGTGGTGCTGGCCCGGCGGTCGCCCGGGGCCGCCGCTCGTTCCTCGGCGGGGGGTGTCGAGTGAGCGTCGGGGGGGAGTGGTACCTCGCCCTGGCCGCCGCCTTGTTCATGATCGGCGCCGTGGGGCTGCTGGTGCGCCGCAACGTGCTGGTGATGTTCATGTGCGTGGAGCTCATGCTCAACGCCGTCAACCTCAGCTTCGTCACCTTCGCCCGCATGCTCGACGACATCGGGGGGCAGTCGTTGGTGTTCTTCGTCCTCGTGGTGGCCGCCGCCGAGGTGGTGGTAGGCCTCGGGATCATCGTGTCCATCTTCCGCCGCCGGGCCGGCGCCACCGCCGACGACCTGCACCTCCTGAAGGGCTGAGGCCGCCGTGCTCGACACTGCGTGGCTGATCCCGGCGCTGCCCCTGGCCGGCTTCCTCGTGCTGGTGGCCCTGGGCAAGCGGGCCGGCGACCCGGGCGCCGGGTGGATCGCCACCGCCGCCGTCGGCGCCTCGTTCCTCGCCACGTTGATCGCCTTCTTCGAGCTGCTCGGCCGCGACGAGCACCACCGCGCCGTAACCGACCACCTGTTCACCTGGATCTCGGCGGGCGGGTTCGACGTCAGCGCCGGCCTGCTCCTCGATCCCCTGTCGCTCACCATGGCCTTGTTCGTCACCGGGGTGGGGTCGCTGATCCACCTCTACTCGGTGGGCTACATGAAGGGCGACGTCCGCTACCCCCGCTTCTTCGTGTACCTCAACTTGTTCGTCTTCTCCATGCTCATGCTCGTGCTGGGCGACAACCTCCTGGTCACCTTCCTCGGGTGGGAGGGCGTGGGCGCCTGCTCCTACCTGCTCATCTCGTTCTGGTTCGAGCGCGAGCAGGCGGCCAGCGCCGGCAAGAAGGCGTTCGTCGTCAACCGGGTGGGCGACTTCGGGTTCATGCTGGCCATGTTCCTCGCCTTCGCCGCCTTCGGGACCCTGGAGTACGGCCCCATCCTGGAGGGCGCCGAGGAGGCGGCCGCCACCACGGTCACCGCCATCGCCCTGCTGCTGTTCGTGGGCGCCGTGGGCAAGTCGGCCCAGCTGCCGCTGTTCGTGTGGTTGCCCGACGCCATGGAGGGCCCCACGCCGGTGTCGGCCCTGATCCACGCCGCCACCATGGTCACCGCCGGCGTGTACCTCATGGCCCGGATCGCGCCGATGCTGGCGCTGACCGACGACGTGGCCACCCTCATCGCCGTGGTCGGGGCGGCCACCGCCCTGTTCGCCGCCACCGTGGCCTGCGCCCAGGACGACATCAAGCGGGTGCTGGCCTACTCCACCATCTCCCAGCTCGGGTACATGTTCCTCGCCGTCGGGTCGGGGGCGTACGTGGCCGCCGTGTTCCACATGGTGACCCACGCCTTCTTCAAGGCCCTGCTGTTCCTCGGCGCCGGCTCGGTCATCCACGGCCTCCACGACGAGCAGGACATGAAGCGCATGGGGGCGTTGCGCAAGTGGATGCCCGTCACCGCCGCCACGTTCATCGCCGGCTGGCTGGCCATCGCCGGCGTGCCGCCCTTCGCCGGGTTCTGGTCCAAGGACGAGGTCCTCCTCGCCGCCTACGACAAGCACGTCGCCCTGTGGGCCGTCGGCCTGCTCAGCGCTCTGCTCACCGCCTACTACATGAGCCGGCAGGTGTTCCTCGTGTTCTACGGCGCCGAGCGCTGGCGGGCGGCGCCGGTGGCCGACAAGGCGGAGCTCACCGAGCCCGAGCCGGTGGCCGGCCAGGGCCATGCCCCGGCGCCGGCCCCCGCCGGGCACGGCGGGCACGGCGGGCACGGGGAGCCGCACGAGTCGTCGTGGATCATGGCCGGCCCCCTCGTCGTGCTGGCCGGGCTGGCGGTGGTGGCCGGCGCCCTCAACCTCCCGTTCGGCGACCTCCAGTACCTCGGGCGCTGGCTCGAGCCGGTGTTCGGCGAGGCCGAGCACCACGTGGACGTCGCCGGCTCGCTCAAGGTCACGCTGGCGCTGCTCGCCGCGGCGGCCGCCGCCACGGGCATCGCCGTCGCCTACGCCGTGTTCTTCCGAGCGGGGCGAACCGACGCCTTCCAGCCCGCCGTGCTCAAGAGGGCGTGGGGCATCGACGCCCTGTACTCGGCCGTCGTCGAGACGCCCGGCCGGGCCCTGTCGGCCTTCGCCGCCTACGTGGTCGACGCCCGCATCGTCGACGGCATCGTGAACGGGATGGCCACGCTGGTGCGCCTGGGCGGGTCGCAGCTGCGCAAGGTCCAGACCGGCTACGTCCGCAACTACGCCTTGGCCGTGGCCTTCGGCGCCACGCTGCTCCTGGGCTGGGTCACCGTCCGGTCGGGGGTGTGAGCGGGGTGGACGACTTCCCGATCCTCACCGCCATCGTGCTCGTGCCCGCGGTCGCCGCCGCCGTGGTGGCCCTGCTGCCCGGGTCCAGGCCCGACCTGGTCAAGGCGGTGGGCCTGGTCGCCACGTTGGTCACCGGCGTGCTCACCGTCGCGCTGGCCGTCGCCTTCGACGCCGGCGAGCCCGGCTACCAGTTCGTGTCCGAGCGAACGTGGATCGAGGACTTCGGCGTCTCGTGGATCCTCGGGGTGGACGGCATCTCGCTGTTCCTCGTCGTGCTCACCGGCGTGCTGTTCCCCATCGCCCTGACCGGCCCCCGGGTGCACCGCAACGTGAAGGCGTACACGGGGTGGATGCTGCTGCTCGAGGCCGGCTGCCTGGGCTCCTTCCTCGCCCTCGACCTGTTCGTGTTCTTCCTCTTCTTCGAGATCACCCTGGTCCCGATGTACTTCATCATCGGCGGGTGGGGCTACGAGAACCGCGTCTACGCCTCGCTCAAGTTCTTCCTGTACACCCTCTTCGGCTCGGCGTTCATGCTCGTCGGCATGCTCGCCCTGGTGTTCCTCAGCGCCGAGGGACCGGCGCCGCTCACCTTCGACATCCGCGAGCTGGCCGAGCGGGGGGCGCTGGCCGAGAGCACGGCCCGGTGGATCTTCCTTGCCTTCACGGCCGCCTTCGCCGTCAAGGTCCCGCTGTTCCCCGTGCACACCTGGCTGCCCGACGCCCACACCGAGGCGCCCACCGCCGGCTCGGTGATCCTGGCCGGCGTGCTGCTCAAGCTCGGTACCTACGGCATCGTGAGGTTCGGGCTGTCGCTGTTCCCCGAGGCGGCCGTCGACCTGGCCCCCCTGCTGCTCACCCTGGCGGTGATCGGCATCATCTACGGCGCCCTGGTGGCCACGGTGCAGCGCGACCTCAAGCGCCTCGTCGCCTACTCGTCGGTGGCCCACCTGGGCTTCATCGTGCTCGGCACCTTCGCCTTCACCACCCAGGGCCTGTCGGGCGGCGTCCTGCAGATGGTGAACCACGGGCTGTCGACGGGAGCGCTGTTCCTCCTCGTCGGGATGATCTACGAGCGCCGCCACACGCGCCAGATCTCCGAGCTCAACGGGCTGCAGAAGCCGATGCCGGTCCTGGCCGCGGTGTTCACCGTCGTCATGCTGTCGTCCATCGGCCTCCCCGGCCTCAACAACTTCGTGGGCGAGTTCCTGGTGCTCATCGGCGCCTTCGTCACCCACCGGTGGTGGGCGGTGGTGGCCACCGCCGGTGTGATCCTCGCCGCCCTCTACCTGCTCTGGGCCTACCAACGGGTCTTCCACGGCACGCCCACCGCCGAGAACGCCAACGTCCCCGACATGACGTTGCGGGAGCGGCTGGTCATGGCCCCCCTCGTCGTCCTCATCGTGGCCCTGGGCGTCTACCCCAAGCCGGTGCTCGATCGCATCAACCCCTCCGTGGAGGCGCTCATGGCCCGCATCGAGGACACGACCGGCCACCGCCAGCCGGCCGTGGCGGCGCGCCACGCCGTGGTCGACGAGTGACCCCGATGCTCGCCCAGGTCGACGAGGCCCCGCTCACCCGGCTCGAGACGCCCCACGTCGAGTACTCCGCCATCCTCCCCGAGCTCATCCTCATCGGCGGCGCCCTGGTGATCCTGGTGTGCGCCTCGGTGGTGCGCCGCCGGCCGCCGTGGCTGTGGACGGCCCTCACCCTGCTCACCGGGGCCGCCTCCGCGGTTGCCTCGTTACCGCTGTGGCGGGAGGTGCGCGACGACGGCGCCCGCACCGTGGTGGCCGACGCCCTCGTGCTCGACGGCTTCTCGGTGTTCTTCATGGTGCTGGTGAGCGCCTCGGTCATCCTGGCCGCCCTGCTGGCCGACGGCTACCTCGAGCGCGAGGGCTTCAGCGGGCCCGAGTTCCACGTGCTCATGCTGCTGTCGTCGTCAGGCGCCGTGCTCATGGCCGCGGCCAACGACCTGATCGTGGTGTTCCTCGGCCTGGAGATCCTCTCCATCGCCCTCTACGTGATGGCCGGGTTCCACGGCGCCCGTCAGGAGTCGAGGGAGGCGGCCATGAAGTACTTCGTGCTCGGGTCCTTCTCGTCGGCGCTGTTCCTCTACGGCGTCGCCCTGGTGTACGGCGCCACGGGGTCGACCAACCTGGGGTCGGTCAGGGAGTTCCTGGCCGGCAACGTGGCGCCCAACAACGGCGTCCTCCTGGGCGGGCTGGCCCTGCTCCTGGTCGGCTTCGGGTTCAAGGTGGCGGTGGTGCCGTTCCACACCTGGACCCCCGACGTGTACCAGGGGGCGCCGTCGCCGGCCACCGGGTTCATGGCCGCCGCCTCCAAAGCCGCCGGGTTCGCCGCCCTGCTGCGTGTGTTCTTCTCCACCTTCTCCACCCTCCGCCTCGACTGGCGCCCGGTGGTGTGGCTGCTGGCCGTGGCCACCCTGCTCGTCGGCTCCGTGCTGGCCGTCGCGCAGAACGACATCAAGCGCATGCTCGCCTACTCGTCGATCAGCCACGCCGGCTACGTGCTCATCGGGCTCCAGGCGGCCACGGCGACGGGCATCGCCGGGTCGCTGTTCTACCTGCTGGCCTACACGTTCATGGTGCTGGGCAGCTTCGCCATCGTCACGGTGGTCGGCCGGAAGGGGGACAGCCACCACGACCTGGGCGCCTACCGGGGGCTGGGCGCCCGGCGCCCGGCCCTGGCGCTGGCGTTCACCGTGTTCCTGTTGGCCCAGGCCGGAGTCCCGTTCACCACCGGCTTCCTGGCCAAGTTCTACGTGATCTCCGCCGCCGTGGAGGCGAGGTCGTATGCCCTGGCCCTCATCGGCATGCTGGCCGCCGTCATCGCCGCCTTCTTCTACCTGCGCATCACCGTGCTGATGTACATGGCGCCGGCCGACGCCGACGCCGGCGCCGACGGCGACGGGGCGGAAGCGGGCGCGGCACAGGCGCCGCTCAGCGTGCCCGCCGCCACCGGCCTGGCCGTGGCCGCCTCGGCGGCGTTCACCCTGGCCTTCGGCCTGGTGCCGTCCCCGATGGTGCACTTCGCCCGCCAGGCCACCCTGCTGTTGTGACACCGTGTGGCGCCGTTCTGTGGCACATCGTGAACATCCTCACGTAGGCTCGCAGTGAGATGTCGGACTTCCTGCGCAGCTACCTCAGCGTGCTGGTGTTCGGCGCCGCGGCCGTGGCCATGGTGGGCGCCATGCTCGGCGTGGGAAGCCTCCTGCGGCCCACGCGGCCCCAGGGGCAGAAGTACATCGCCTACGAGAGCGGCGTCGACCCGGTCGGCACCGGGTGGTCGCAGAGCCAGGTCCGCTACTACATCTTCGCCTTGCTGTTCGTGATGTTCGACGTCGAGGCGGTGTTCATCTTCCCCTGGGCCGTGCGCCTCGAGGAGCTGGGGATGTTCGGGTTGGTCGAGATGTTGATCTTCATCGTGATCCTGGCCCTCGGTCTGGTCTACGCCTGGCGCAAGGGGGTGCTGCGGTGGGCCTAGTGGAGAAGGGCCGCATCCCCAAGTCGCTCACCCACCTGCTCAACCTGAGCCGCAAGTACTCGCTGTGGGTCTACCAGTGGGGCCTGGCCTGCTGCGCCATCGAGATGGGCGCCGCCTTCGGCTCGCCCCGCTACGACGTCATGCGCCTCGGCGTCATCCCGTTCCCGGCCAGCCCCCGCCAGGCCGACCTGGTCGTCATCTCGGGCACCGTCACCGACAAGATGGCGCCGCCCATCCTGCGCCTCTACGAGCAGATGCCCGACCCCAAGTACGTCATCTCCATGGGCTCGTGCGCCAACTGCGGCGGCCCGTACTGGGACAGCTACTCGGTCACCAAGGGGGTCGACCAAATCATCCCGGTCGACGTCTACGTGCCCGGCTGCCCTCCTCGGCCGGAAGCGCTCCTCGAGGGGATCGTGCTGCTCCAGCAGCGCATCCAGAACGAGGACATGGCGGAGCGCTGGAGGGGTGAGCCGATTGTCGTCGGCGGCTGACGAGGCGACTCCCGAGTCGGTGGCGCCGGCCGCCGACGTCCTTCTCACCGAGCTCCGCCAGCACCTGGGCGACGCCGTGCTCGACTCGGGCCTGGCGGGGAGCGAGCTCTGTGTGAGGCTCGATCGGCGGGCGTGGCGGCGGGCGGCCGACGTGTGCCGCAACCAGCTCGGCTTCGACTACTTCTGCTTCCTCTCCGGCATCGACTGGCAGCCCAACCCCACGCTGTCCGGCGAGAAGGTGTGGGACCCCGACGGGAGCGTGGCCGTCGAGGGTGCCGACGAGGAGGAGGCCGAGGTGGAGGGCGGGATGCAGACCGGGCTGGCCGGCGGGGAGTCGCGCTTCCAGTTGCTCGCCCGCCTCGCCTCCACGCAGCGGAAGACGGGTGTCACCTTCAAGGCCGACCTCGACGAGGCCGACCCCAGGGTCGAGTCCTGGGTGGGGGTGTACCGCGGGGCCGATTGGCACGAGCGGGAGACGTGGGAGATGTTCGGGTTCAGCTTCGACGGCCACCCGTCGCTGCGCCACATGTACCTGCCCGGCGAGTTCGAGGGCCACCCGCTGCGCAAGGACTTCCCCCTGCTCGCCCGCGAGGTGAAGCCCTGGCCGGGGCTGGTCGACGTGGAGGCCATGCCCGGCGAGGAGGAGGGGGCCGAGGGGTCGGAGGACGCGTCGTGACCGTCACCAGCGACTGGCAGAAGTCCGCCTACATCGCCGCCCAGGCGGCCGACGCTCGCGTCAACGTGGAGCTCGAGACCGAGGGCATGACGCTCAACCTCGGGCCCCAGCACCCGGCCACCCACGGGACGCTGCGCATCGTCGTGCGCCTCGACGGCGAGCAGGTCGTGTGGGCCGAGCCCATCTGCGGCTACATGCACCGGGGCTACGAGAAGCTGTGCGAGGTCCGCACCTACCCCCAGATCACCACGCTGGTCAATCGCATCGACTGGTTGGGGCACTTCGCCAACGAGGTGCCGTTCATCCTGGCCGCCGAGCAGCTCATGGGGGTCGAGGCGCCGCCGCGCGCCCAGTGGATCCGCACCATCTTCTTCGAGATGGCCCGCATCGCCAACATCACCCTGTTCCTCGGGGACATGGGGGTGCAGCTCGGGGCCATCACGCCCATCTTCTTCGCCTTCCGCGACCGCGAGTACGTCCTCAACCTGATGGAGGCGGCCACCGGTGGGCGGTTCCACCCCAACTTCGACCGCATCGGCGGGCTGAAGGACGACCTGCCCAAGGGGTGGATCGACGAGTGCAAGGGCGCCATGAAGCGCATGCGGGGGTTCTGCGACGAGATCGAGGACCTGCTCATGGGCAACGCGATCTTCCAGACGCGCACCAGGGGCATCGGCGTCGTCCCGCCCGCCGTCGGCCTCGAGTACGGGCTGTCGGGCGCCAACATCAGGGCCAGCGGCGTCGACTGGGACATCCGCCGCGACATCGACTCCCCGCTCGCATGGAAGCACTGCGACTGGAAGGTGTGGACGCACCCCGACGGCGACTCGTTCGCCCGCTACTGGGTGCGCCTGCAGGAGACGCGCGAGGCGACGAAGATCGTCGAGCAGCTGCTCGACGGGCTCCCCTCGGGGTCGATCCAGGCCAAGGTGCCGCGCGTGATCAAGGTGCCGGCCGGCGAGGCGTGGGTCTCCACCGAGAACCCCCTCGGCGAGATGGGCTACTACGTGGTGAGCAAGGGCGGCCTCGGCCCGTTCCGGGTGAAGATCCGCACCCCCTCGTTCAACAACATCTCCATCGTGCCGTGGCTGCTGCGCGGCGTCTACGTTCCCGACGTGATCACGATCCTGGCCAGCCTCTACTTCATCCTGGGCGACATCGACCGATGAGCCGCCTCGCATGATCGGCCTCGAGCTCGCCTACTGGCAGACCACCGCCCTGAAGGTGGCGGTGGTGCTCGGGATCATCCCCGCCGGCGCCATCATCCTCGGCTACGTGTTCCTGCTGAAGATGATGAGCCACATGCAGAGCCGGCTCGGCCCCATGGAGGCGGGGCCCCACGGTGCCCTGCAGCTCGTGGCCGACGGCGTGAAGTTCATGCAGAAGGAGGACATCTTCCCGGCCCGGGCCGACCGGTTCGTGTTCGCCGCCGCGCCCATCGTGGTGCTGCTTTCGACGTTCCTGCTCTACATCGTCATCCCGGCCGGCCCCCGCCTCATCGTCGAGGATCTCGACACCGGGATCTTCTTCGCCTTGGCCGTCTCGTCGCTGTCGGTGCTCGGCATCCTCATGGCCGGGTGGGCGTCGGCCAACAAGTACTCGCTGATCGGCGCTCTGCGGGCCGCCGGCCAGCTGATCGCCTACGAGCTGCCGCTGGTGCTCGCCGTGGTGGGCGTGGTGGTCCAGGCCGACACCATGAGCCTCCAGGGCATCGTGCGGGCCCAGGCCGAGGGCGAGATCTTCGGCGTCGGCCTCATCGGCAACCCGTTCATCTTCACTCAGCTGGTGGGCTTCCTCGTCTTCCTGGCTGCCGCCCAGGCCGAGCTCACCCAGACCCCGTTCGACATGCCCGTCGCCGAGTCCGAGCTGGTGGCCGGGTTCATGACCGAGTACACGGGGTTCCGCTTCCTCTTCTTCTTCATGGGCGAGTTCGGGACGGCGTTCGCCTTCTCGGCCATCGGCGCCACCCTGTTCCTCGGCGGGTGGTACGTGCCCGGCGTGGAGGGCACGCTGGCCGACCTCCTCGGCCCGCTGGTCCTCGGGGCCAAGATCATGCTCGTGGCGTTCTTCATCTTCTGGATCCGGTTCAGCTACCCGCGCCTTCGGGAGGACCAGCTCCAGACCTTTGCCTGGAAGTACCTCATCCCGATCTCGCTCGTGAACATCGTGGCCACGGGCGTCCTCAAGGTGGTGTTCTGAGCCATGTCGCAGCTGCCCGGTCTCCTCAAGGGGCTCGGCGTCACCTTCAAGACCATGTTGAAGCCGGCGGTCACCGTGCAGTACCCCCACGTGAAGGAGGCACCTCCCACGCGGGCGCGGGGCGTCATCGCCCTGAAGGAGGAGAACTGCACGGTCTGCATGCTGTGTGCCCGGCAGTGTCCCGACTGGTGCATCTACATCGAGGGCCACAAGGACAAGGCTCCGCCCCGGCGCGCCGGCGGGAAGCCGCGCACGGTGCAGAAGCTCGACCGGTTCGACATCGACTACAGCCTGTGCATGTACTGCGGGATATGCGTGGAGGTGTGCCCCTTCGACGCGCTGTTCTGGAGCCCGGAGTACGAGTACTCGGAGGTCAAGATCGCCGACCTCCTGCACGACAAGTCACGACTCGGGGAGTGGATGAAGACGGTTCCCGAGCCCCCGCCGCTGGAGGCGGGGGCCGAGGTCAAGAAGGGCGGCAAGAAGTAGTCGCATGGTTGCCCAGAACGTCGTCTTCGGAGTGATCGCCGCCGCCATGGCCATCGCCGCCCTGCGGGTGGTCACCACGAAGAACCTCGTGCACGCCGCCCTCTACCTCGTCGTCGTGCTGGCCGGCGTGGCGGCGCTCTACATCCTGCTGGCCGCCGAGTTCACCGCCGTCGTGCAGGTGCTCGTGTACATCGGGGCCATCGTCGTGCTGTTCCTCTTCGGGATCATGCTCACTCGGGCCCCGATCGGCAGGACCGCCGACCTCGACAACGACCAGCGGGGCCTGGCCCTGGTCGTGGCCCTGTTCCTGCTGGGGGTCCTCGGCGCCGTCCTCAACGACGCCTACGGCTCGACGAAGCTGGCCGACGACACGACGATCCAGCGCAGCGGCGACGTCGGCACCTCGATCTTCCAGACCTACGTGATCCCGTTCGAGGTCGTGTCCGTCCTGCTCCTCGCCGCGCTGATCGGGGCGGTCGTCATCGCCCGGAGGGACTGAATCCTTTGTACCTCAACCAGTTCCTGTTCCTCGCTGCCTTCTTGTTCTCGGTGGGCGTCTACGGCGTGCTGGCCAGGAAGAACGGCGTGCTCGTGCTCATGTCGGTCGAGCTCATCCTCAACGCCGTGAACATCAACCTGGTGGCCTTCGGCGCCTTCCACGACACCGTCGCCGGGCAGGTGTTCGCCCTGTTCGTGATCGCCATCGCCGCCGCCGAGGTGGGGGTGGGGCTCGCCATCGTCCTGCTCATCTACCGCAACCGCTCCTCGATCGACCTCACCGAGGTCGACGTGCTGAAGGGCTGAGCGGGCGTGCTCCGCAACGCGTGGGTCATCCCGGCGCTGCCGGTGGCCTCGTTCGTGCTCATCCTGTTCTTCGGGAAGCGCCTGCCCGGCAAGGGCCACGAGCTCGGCCTGGCCGCCGTGGGCCTAGCCTTCGTGCTCTCCCTGGTGTCCCTCGCCGAGTGGGAGGACCGCCCGGCCGACCTGGAGGTGTCGGCCGCCGGCGGCGACCACGGGGCGGCGGCGGCCGGCCACGAGGCCGAGGAGGGCGCCGGGGACGACCACGCCGAGGAGGGCGGCGGCCACGAGGCCGAGGAGAGCGGCGCCCACGAAGCCGAGGAGAGCGGCGCCGGCGACCACGCCGAGGAGGACGCCAGCGCCGGCGGCCACGCCGAGGAGGAGAGCGGTGCCCCCGGCCACGACGCCGAGGAGGAGGGCGGCGCCGGCGGCCACGCCGAGGAGGAGGGCGGCGCCGGCGGGGCCGAGGAGGGTGGCCACGAGGTCGAGCCGATCCGCCGCCCCGTCGTGCGCGAGGTCACCTGGTTCGACACCGGTGGCGTGCGCATCCGCGCCGGCACCCACATGGACGGCATGGCCGTCGTCCTCCTCGTCGTCGTCACCCTCATCTCGCTGCTCGTGCACGTGTTCTCCACGAACTACATGCACGACGACCGCCGCTACACCCACTTCTTCGCCGCTCTCAGCCTGTTCACCGCCGGCATGCTCGTCATGGTCACGGCCAGCAACACCCTGCAGCTGTTGTTCGGCTGGGAGGCCATGGGGCTGTGCTCGTTCATGCTCATCGGGCACTGGTGGGAGGAGAAGAACAACTCCGACGCCGCCCTCAAGGCGTTCCTCACCACCCGCACGGGCGACATCGGCCTGCTGGTCGGCATCTCCATCCTGTTCTTCGGCGCCGGGCGCACCTTCGACATCGCCACCATCAACGAGCGCGCCCTCGCCGGCGCCATCCCCCGCACCGTCCTCGTGGCCGGCGCCGCCGCCCTGCTGGCCGCCGTCATCGGCAAGAGCGCCCAGTTCCCCCTCCACACGTGGTTGCCCGACGCCATGGCCGGGCCCACCCCGGTGTCGGCCCTCATCCACGCCGCCACCATGGTCGTGGCCGGCGTGTACCTGGTAGCCCGGCTGTACGGGGTGTTCTGGGAGGGGTTCAACATCGCGGACGGCGGGCTGAACCCGGTGGCGCTGGCCGGCGGTGTCACCGTGCTGATCGCCGCCGCCCTGGCCTTCGTGCAGAACGACATCAAGAAGGTCCTCGCCTACTCCACCGTCAGCCAGCTCGGGTACATGGTGATGGCCCTCGGCGTGGGGGCGTGGACGGCCGGGATCTTCCACCTGTTCACCCACGCCTTCTTCAAGGGGCTGCTCTTCCTCGGCTCGGGCTCGGTGAGCCACGCCGTGCACAGCTTCGACATGAAGAAGGACATGGGCGGGCTGCGGGCGTTCATGCCCATCACCTACAAGACGTTCCTCGTCGGGAGCCTGGCCCTGGCCGGCGTGTTCCCGCTGGCCGGGTTCTGGTCCAAGGACGAGATCCTGCTCGGGGCCGCCGAGAACGGCTACGAGCTGTTCCTCGTCGTCGGGCTGGTCGGCGCCTTCATGACCGCCGCCTACATGACGCGGTGCGTGTACCTGACCTTCTTCGGCGAGTACCGGGGCCATGGACACCCGCACGAGTCGCCCCCGGCCATCACCGTGCCGCTGGTGATCCTGGCCGGGCTGTCGGTCGTCGCCGGCCTGCTCAACGCCCCCGGCATCGAGCTGTTCGGCAAGTGGACGGAGAACGCCACCGTCCTGGCCGCCGGGGTGGCCCACCACGAGTTCTCGATCGGCCTGGCCATCCTCGGGACGCTGATGGGCGCCGCCGGCATCGGAGCCGGCTACGCCTACTACTGGCGCAACCTCGGGCCGCACCGCCTCACGCAGCGCAGCGGCGCCGCTCGCGCCGGCGTCCGCGTCCTCGAGAACAAGTACTGGCTCGACCGCCTCTACACCGACATGATCGTGGGGGGGATCAAGGGCCCCCTCGCCCGGGCCGCGTACTGGGTGAACCAGAAGGTGATCGACGGCGTGGTCAACGCTGTCGGCATCGCGTCCCGCGCCGTGGGGCGGTTCACCTACGAGGTGGTCGACCAGAAGGTCGTCGACGGTGTCGTGAACGGCGCCGGGGTGAGCGCCGAGGAGGGCGGCAGCGCCCTCCAGGTCCTGCAGACGGGGCGGGTGCAGCAGTACGCCGCCTTCCTCTTCGGTGCCGTCGTCCTGGTCGGCGGCGCCCTCGTCCTGTTCGTTTAGGAGACGCCGTGGACTGGTTCGATTCGTGGGCGCTGACGCTGGCGGTGTTCACGCCCGTCGTCGGCATCGTGGTCCTCGCCTTCGTGCCGCGCTCGCGGGAGGGCGCCATCAAGGGCATCACCCTGCTCACCACCCTCGCCACGGCCGCGGTGGGCGTCGGCATCCTGGCCCGCTTCGACTACGGCGCCGCCGAGGTGCTCCAGTTCGACGTCAACAAGCAGTGGATCGAGGTCATCAACAGCCGCTACCACATGGCCGTCGACGGCATCTCCCTTCCCCTGCTGGCACTGTCGATGCTGGTGACGATCCTGTGCGTCGTCTACTCATGGGACCACTTCCCCGAACCGCACAACCCCAAGGCGTTCCTGATGCTGCTGCTGGTCCTCGAGGTCGGCATGAACGGGACGTTCGTGTCCCAGGACCTGATCCTGTTCTTCGTGTTCTTCGAGCTGGTGCTGCTGCCCATGTACTTCATGATCGGCGTGTGGGGTGGCCCCAACCGGCAGTACGCCTCGATCAAGTTCTTCCTGTTCACCCTCTTCGGCTCGGCGCTGATGATCCTCGCCTTCCTCGCGCTGTTCTTCAAGGCCGGCAACACCTTCGACATCCCCCAGCTGATCGCCAACGCCGGCGCCATCGACCGCGACGTGCAGCTGTGGATCTTCGGCGGGCTGTTCATGGGCTTCGCCATCAAGGTGCCCATGTTCCCGTTCCACACCTGGCTCCCCGACGCCCACACCGAGGCTCCCACGGTGGGGTCGGTGATCCTGGCCGCCGTGCTCCTCAAGCTCGGGACGTATGGCTTCGTGCGCATCGCCATCCCCATCCTCCCGGAGGCGGCGATGTCGTGGGCGCCGTGGATCGGCCTGCTGGCCGTCATCGGCATCATTTACGGCGCCCTCGGGTGCCTGGCCCAGCGGGACATGAAGCGCCTCATCGCCTTCTCGTCGGTGGCCCACATGGGGTTCGTGATGCTCGGCATCGCCACCCTCACCGACTTCGGCATCAACGCCGCCGTGTTCGGCATGGTGGCCCACGGCCTGATCACCGGCATGCTGTTCTTCATCGCCGGTTCCATCCAGGAGCGCTACCACACCCGTGAGCTGGCCCGCCTCGGCGGGCTGCTGGTCCAGGCGCCGAAGCTGGGCTGGATCCTCGGCTTCTGCGCCATGGCCTCGCTCGGCCTCCCCGGGCTGGCCGGGTTCTGGGGTGAGTTCCCCGCCATCCTGTCCGCCTACCAACCGGCGCCGGGGCTGTCCGAGGCGTTGTTCCGCACCTACATGGTCGTCGCCGGCATCGGCACCGTGCTCGCCGCCGGGTACCTGCTGTGGATGTACCAGCGCACGGCCTTCGGCACGCCCAAGGACGAGTTCGCCAAGGCCCACATCCACGATGTCCACCGGCCCGAGTGGATCGCGTGGGCGCCGCTGCTGTTGCTCATCGTCGCCCTGGGCGTCTATCCGCGGCTGCTGTTCGACGTCACGGACCAGGCCGTGCAGACGGTGACGGCGGCGCTGGGCGGGGACGGGCGCTAGTGCCGCCCCTGCTCGTCGCCCAGGCGGCGTTCAAGACGCCCCACCTCGACTACGCCGCACTGTCCCCGGAGATCGCGCTGGCCGGCGTCCTGGTGCTGGTGCTGGTGGTGGACCTCGTCGTCGACGAGACCCGCAAGTACGTCGTCACCCAGCTGGCCGGGGTGGGGGTGCTGGCCTGCCTGGTGCCGGTGATCTTCCTCGCCGTCGACGGCGCCGACCGCTCGATGTTCGGCGGGGCCTACGTGGTGGACAACTTCGCCCTGGTGTTCAAGGGCCTCTTCCTCGCCATCGGCTACGTGACGCTGCTCATGTCCACCCGCTACATCGAGGAGGGCGAGTACTACGAGGGCGAGTACTCGTTCCTGCTGCTGTCCTCCATCCTCGGCATGGTGGTGATGGCGTCGTCGCGCGACCTCATCAGCATCTTCGTGGCCCTCGAGCTGCTGTCCATCCCGGCGTACCTGCTGGCCGGGTGGCGCAAGCGTGACCTGAAGAGCAACGAGGCCGCCCTCAAGTACTACCTCCTCGGCGTGCTGGCCTCGTCGGTGATGCTCTACGGCATGTCGCTGGTGTTCGGGGTCACCGGCTCCACCGAGCTGGCCGAGATCGGGCGCCAGGTGGCTGGAGCGGTGGGCGAGCAGCCGGTCGTCACCCTCGGCATCTTCCTCATCGTGGTCGGCTTCGCCTTCAAGGTCTCCGCCGTCCCGTTCCACTTCTGGGCGCCCGACACCTACGAGGGGGCGCCCACGCCGGTCACCGCCTTCTTGTCGGTCGCCTCGAAGGCGGGCGGCTTCGTGGCCCTGTTCCAGCTGTTCTTCGTGGGCTTCCTGGGCCGCAACGACGTGTGGGGCCCGCTGTGTTGGGGGCTGGCGGCGGCCACCATGACGGTCGGAAACCTGGTTGCCCTGCGCCAGACCAACATCGTGCGCCTGCTGGCCTACTCCTCGGTGGCCCAGGCCGGATACATCCTCGTGCCCTTCGCGGTTGCCGGCGACAGCCTTGCCGCGGTGCGCAGCGCCCAGACCGCCAGCATCGTCTACCTGCTGATCTACGCGGCGATGAACCTGGGCGCCTTCGCCATCGTGATGGCCGTCGCCCGCAAGACCGGCTCGGGCGAGGTGGGGTCGTACGGCGGCCTGTTCACCTACGCGCCGGGGCTCACCGTCCTCATGACGATGTTCCTGTTCTCCCTGGCCGGCATCCCGCCGTTGGCCGGGTGGTTCGCCAAGCTCTACATCTTCCGCGCCGCCCTCGACGCCGGCACCCCGACGGCCGTGATCCTCGCCGTGGTGGCCGGCGTCAACTCCGTGATCGCCCTCTTCTACTACGCGTCGGTGGCACGGGAGATGTGGATGCGGCCGGTGCCCGACGAGGACCGCACCCCGATCCGGGTGCCGCCGCCCCTGGCCGCCGCTCTGGGCCTGACCGCCATCTTCGTCGTGGTCGTCGGCGTGTACCCCCAGGCGGTGGCCCGCCTGGGCGACCTGGCCCACCTCGCCGTGAGGTAGCGACGGCGCCGCCCGGTCCGCCGGCCGCCATCGTGGAGCGCATCTCCCGGCGGGGCCCACTGTCGTTCGCCGAGTACGTCGAGCTCGCCCTCTACGACGCCGCTACCGGCTTCTTCGGGCGCGGGGGTGGCGCCGGCCGCGAGGGCCACTTCCTCACCAGCCCCGAGGTCGGCCCCCTCTTCGCCGCCGTGGTGGCCCGCGCCGTGGACCGGTGGTGGGAGGAGCTGGGCCGCCCCGACCCGTTCGTGGTGATCGAGGCCGGCGCCGGCCGCGGCACCCTGGCCGGTGGCGTGCTGGCCGCCCGCCCCGCCTGCGCCCCTGCCCTGCGCTACGTGCTCGTGGAGCGCTCCGAGGCCCTGCGAGCCCGCCAGTGCGAGCGCTTGGCGCTGGAGTCGCCGGCCGGCGTGCTCGGCCCCGTCGGCGGGGACGACGACGGGGACCCGTCGCCCCAGCCCGGCGCGGGGCCCATGGTCACCTCGCTGGCCGACCTGCCCGCCGCCCCCGTGACCGGTGTGGTGCTGGCCAACGAGCTGCTCGACAACCTGCCCTTCTCCCTGCTCGAGCGGAGCGCCGAGGGCTGGGGCGAGGTCCGCGTGGGCCTCGAGGGGGGGCGCCTGGTGGAGATGCTGGTGCCGGCGCCACCCGCCCTCGCCGCCGAGGCGGACCGCCTGGCACCGGCCGCACCGGCCGGGGGCCGTGTGCCGCTCCAGCGGGAGGCGTCCAGGTGGCTGCGCCGTGCCCTGTCGAGGGTCGAGCGCGGGTGCGTGGTCGTGATCGATTACGCCGACGTCACCGCCTCGCTGGCCCGCCGGCCGTGGACCGAGTGGGTCCGCACCTACGTCGCCCACGCCCGCGGCGCCCACCCGCTCGACCGGGCCGGGGAGCAGGACGTCACCTGTGAGGTGGCCGTCGACCAGCTGGCACGCGTGCGCCGGCCCGACCGCGACCGGTCGCAGGCCGAGTTCCTGGCCGACCACGGCATCGCCGAGCTGGTGGGCGAGGCGCGCCAAGCCTGGCACGCCCGGGCCGCCGCCCCCGACCTGGAGGCGCTCCGGCACCGCAGCCGGGTGGCGGAGGCGTCGGCCCTCACCGACCCCGCCGGGCTCGGGGGGTTCCGTGTGCTCGAGTGGGACGTCGGACGCCGGCGCAGCGGTCGATCTGCGGGAGCGGACGGCCAAGGGAGCTCGAGGGCCGCGCCAGGGGTTCTCGCGCCATAGGCTGCGCCGGCTCAGCGAGCCGGACGACGACCAAGGGGGTCACGGATGGCGGAGGCCGCAGGACAGCCGGCCATCGAATCCTTCGCGCTGGAGGACCGCACGTTCCCACCGCCCGACGCCGTCCGCGCCAGGGCCTTGGTGACGGACCGGTCGCTCCACGAGGAGGCCGACCGGGACTGGCAGGGGTTCTGGGCTGCCCAGGCCCGCGACCTGCTCGACTGGTACGACGAGTGGGACACGCTGCTCGAGTGGGACCTCCCCTTCGCCCGCTGGTTCGTGGGCGGCACCCTCAACGCGTCCTACAACTGCGTCGACCGCCATGTCGCCGCCGGCCGGGGCGACAAGGTGGCGTTCCACTGGGAGGGCGAGCCGGGCGACACCCGCACCATCACCTACGCCGACCTGCTCGACGAGGTCCAGCGCTTCGCCAACGTGCTGCGCTCGCTCGGTGTCGCCCGCGGCGACCGCGTCGCCATCTACATGCCCATGGTCCCCGAGCTGCCCGTGGCCATGCTGGCCTGCGCCCGCATCGGTGCCCCCCACTCGGTGGTCTTCGGCGGGTTCTCGGCCGACGCCCTGCGCGACCGCATCGTCGACGCCGACGCCCGGGTCCTCGTCACCGCCGACGGTGGGTGGCGGCGAGGTGCGGTGGTCCCCCTGAAGGACAACGCCGACGCCGCCCTCGTCCAGACCCCGTCGGTCGAGCACGTGGTGGTGGTGCGCCGCACCGACCAGGGCGTGGCCATGGCTGAGGGTCGCGACCACTGGTGGCACGACCTCATGGCCGGAGCCGAGCCGGTGTGCGAGCCCGAGCGGATGGACGCCGAGGACCTGCTGTACCTGCTGTACACGTCGGGCACCACCGCCCGGCCCAAGGGGATCATGCACACCACCGGCGGCTACCTCACCCAGGTCGCCTTCACCCACCGGTACGTGTTCGACCTGCACCCCGAGACCGACGTCTACTGGTGCGCCGCCGACATCGGGTGGGTCACCGGGCACAGCTACATCGTCTACGGGCCCCTAGCCAACGGGGCCACCGGCGTGCTCTACGAGGGGAGCCCCGACTTCCCCGGCCGCGACCGGTGGTGGGCCATGATCGAGCGCTACGGCGTCACCATCCTCTACACGGCGCCCACCGCCATCCGCACGTTCATGAAGTGGGGGACAGCGGAGCCGGCCGGCCGCGACCTGTCCTCGCTGCGGGTGCTCGGCTCGGTGGGCGAGCCGATCAACCCCGAGGCCTGGATGTGGTACTGGGAGCACATCGGCGGCGGGCGCTGCCCCGTGGTCGACACCTGGTGGCAGACCGAGACCGGCGCCATCCTCATCGCTCCTCTCCCCGGCGCCACCACCCTCAAGCCGGGGTCGGCCACGCTGCCGTTGCCCGCCATCGCCGCCGAGGTCGTCGACGAGCAGGGCCGCCCGGTGGAGCAGGGGGGCGGGTACCTCACCCTCACCCGGCCGTGGCCCTCGATGCTCCGCGGCATCTACGGCGACCCGGAGCGGTACCGCGGGACCTACTGGAGCCGCTTCGAGGGTCGGTACTTCACCGGGGACGGCGCCCGTGTCGACGAGGACGGCTACTTCTGGCTGATGGGCCGGGTGGACGACGTGATGAACGTGTCGGGCCACCGGGTGTCGACCACCGAGGTGGAGTCCGCCCTCGTCGACCACCCCACCGTGGCCGAGGCGGCGGTGGTGGGGGCCAAGGACGAGACGACCGGCCAGGGCATCATCGCCTTCGTCACCCTGAAGGCGGGCAACGAGGCGAGCGACGAGCACGGCCAGGCGCTGCGGCGCCACGTCGCCACCCGGATCGGGCCCATCGCCCGGCCCCGCACCATCGTGTTCACCGACGACCTCCCCAAGACGCGCAGCGGCAAGATCATGCGCCGGCTGCTGAGGGACGTGGCCGAGGGCCGGTCGCTGGGCGACACCACCACCCTCGCCGACCCCGGCGTGGTCGAGGAGATCAAGCGGCGGGCCGAGACCGCGCCGCCGGAGGACTGACCCTGAGCGCCGGCACCGGGGGGATCCCCGACAACTGGCGGTGGCGGGACGATCGGGTCCCGCCCGGCTCGGCCGTGGTGTTCGACCTCGACGGCGTGCTGTCCGACGCCGCCAGCCGGCAGCACTTCATCGAGGGCGGGCGGCGCGACTGGGAGGCGTTCTTCGACGCCTGCGGCGACGACCCGCTCATCGAGGACGTGGCCTGCCTGCTGTCCCTGCTGGACCCGGGGCTGCTGATCGTGCTGCTCACCGGCCGGCCGGTGCGGGTGCGGCCCCAGACGCTGGCCTGGCTGCGGCGCTACGACCTGCGCTGGGACATGCTGATCATGCGCGACGTGGGGGACTACTCGGCCGCCCGCGAGTTCAAGCGGACGACCGTGGGCCGCCTGCGCGCCGCCGGGTTCGACCTGCGCCTGGCCTTCGAGGACGACCGGCGCAACCACGAGATGTTCCGCGCCGAGGGCGTTCCCTGTGTGTACATCCACTCGGGGTACTACGACTGAGGGGCCGCGGAACACGGGGAGCGGTCAGCGACGTTGACAGGAGTGCCATGAGCAAGAACACCTTCAAGACCTACATCCTCCTCGCCGGCATCGGCGGGCTCCTCGTCGCCGTCGGCCGCGCCCTCGGCGGCAGCCAGGGCGCCTTCCTGGGGCTGCTCCTCGGCGTCGCCGTCGTCGGCTTCTCGTACTGGAACTCCGACAAGCTCGCCATCCGGGCGGCGCGCGCCGTGCCCGTCAGCGAGGCGGAGATGCCCGAGTACTACCGGATCATGCGGGAGCTGACGGCGAAGGCGGGCATGCCGATGCCCAAGCTCTACGTGACACCGGACCTGCAGCCCAACGCCTTCGCCACCGGCCGCAACCCGGAGCACGCCGCCGTGGCGGTGACCCAGGGGATCCTCAACATCCTCGACTGGGACGAGCTGCGGGGGGTGCTGGCCCACGAGATCAGCCACGTGGGCAACCGAGACATCCTCATCGGCTCCGTGGCCGCAGCGGTCGCCACCGGCATCAGCTTCATCGCCAACATGGCGATGTGGGGGGCCATGTTCGGCGGCGGCCGGAACGACGACGAGGGCGCCAACCCCTTCGCCCTGATGCTCACCATCTTCCTCGCCCCGCTGGCCGCCGGCCTGCTCCAGATGGCTCTCAGCCGCAGTCGGGAGTTCGAGGCCGACCGCACCGGCGCCCGGCTCATCGGCAACGGCGAGCCTCTGGCCCGAGCACTCCTCAAGCTCGAGCAGGGCGCCCGCGCCATCCCGATGGCCGTCCAGCCGGCGCAGGCGCAGAAGTACATCGTGAACCCGCTCACCGGCCAGCGCATCCAGTTCGCCAACCTGTTCACCACCCACCCGCCGGTGGAGGAGCGGGTGGCGCGCCTGCGGGGCGGAGAGTGACGCAGCTGATCGTTCCCGCCTGAGGTTCGCGCCGAGAGGGGCGCACTGGCGACGCCCGGCGCGATCGGCCACTATTGGGCGGACCGCACCGCCCCTCGCCATGCGCCGCGTCACCTCCGCCTCCGTCCTCGCTCTCGCCGCCGCCGCCGCCGCCCTCGCCGGCGTCGACGCGACGGCGCGGGCCCAGGTCCCGACCATCCCCGGCAACACCACCACCACGACCACGCCGCCGCCCACCGCGACGACGCCCACCACGGGAGTGCCGGAGGAGCCGCTGCCGTCCACCACGACCACGGTTCCGCCGGCGCCCCCGGCGCCCGGTCGGGACGCCCCGCCGCCCCAGTCGCCGGAGCCCTCCGGCCC